>JBHEMB010000023.1:0-13013 GCA_046262855.1 Mycobacteriales bacterium
CTGGTAGCCCTCCGACTCGTCGTCGGGGGTGACCGTCCTCGCGGGCTGCGTGGATCAGCGGCACCCCGGTCGAGTCGCCTCGAGTACCAGTGATCTGCGCCCCCGGACTCAGTAGTACCAGGGGAACGGCGACCAGTCGGGGTCGCGCTTCTCGAGGAAGGCGTCGCGGCCCTCGACCGCCTCGTCCGTCATGTAGGCCAGCCGGGTCGCCTCGCCCGCGAAGACCTGCTGGCCCATCATCCCGTCGTCCACCGCGTTGAAGGCGAACTTCAGCATCCGCTGCGCGGTTGGGGACTTGCCGCAGATGGTCTTGCCCCACTCGATCGCGGTGGCCTCCAACGAGGCGTGCGGGACCACCTCGTTGACCATCCCCATCCGATGCGCGTCGGCGGCGCTGTGCTCGGCACCGAGGAAGAAGATCTGGCGCGCGAACTTCTGCCCCACTTGCCTTGCCAGGTAAGCACTTCCGTACCCGCCGTCGAAGCTGCCGACGTCGGCGTCGGTCTGCTTGAACTTCGCGTGCTCCTCCGACGCGAGCGTGAGGTCGCAGACGACGTGCAACGAGTGACCGCCGCCGGCTGCCCAGCCGTTGACGACGGCGATGACGACCTTCGGCATCGTCCTGATGAGCCGCTGCACCTCGAGGATGTGCAGGCGACCAGCTGCCGCGGGGTCCACGACGTTGTCGTCACCGGCGTACTGGTAGCCGGATTGCCCGCGGATCCGCTGGTCGCCACCCGAGCAGAAGGCCCACACGCCGTCCTTCGGTGCCGGCCCGTTGCCCGTAATGAGCACGCAGCCGACATCGGGAGTCATCCGGGCGTGGTCGAGCACCCGGTAGAGCTCGTCCACCGTCCCGGGCCGGAAGGCGTTGCGCACCTCAGGCCGGTCGAAGGCGATGCGCACGATGCCGTGCGTCACGTGCCGGTGGTAGGTCACGTCCTGCAGCTCGAACCCGTTGACGACCCGCCACTGCGCGGGGTCGAAGGTCTCTGAAACGGTGGTCACCGTGCCCACCCTAGAAGTGCACGTCGTGGCGCTGCCGATGCGCGTCCCCTTCCGGGGAGTGACGACGCGGGAAGCGGTGCTGCTGCGTGGCGAGCGGGGCTGGGGCGAGTTCGCTCCGTTCGTCGAGTACGGCGACGAGGAGGCCGCCCGCTGGCTGGCTGCCGCCCTCGAAGCGGCCGAGGGCGCGTGGCCCGAACCGCTGCGCGACGAGATCCCCGTCAACGCCACGGTGCCTGCGGTCCCGGCCCACCAGGTCTCCGAGGTGCTGGCCCGCTTTCCCGGCTGCACCACGGCCAAGGTGAAGGTCGCGCAGCCGGGTCAGTCGCTGCACGACGACATCGAGCGGGTGGCCGCGGTACGCGAGCTCGTCCCGAACGTGCGGGTCGATGCCAACGCCGCCTGGACCGTCGACGAGGCCGTGACCGCCCTCAACGCGCTGGGGGAGCTGGAGTACGCCGAGCAGCCCTGCGCGACGGTGCCCGAGCTCGCTGAGGTGCGGCGCCGGGTCCGCGTGCGCATCGCTGCGGACGAGTCCATCCGGAGGGCAACCGACCCGCTGCTGGTCGCCAGGTCGCAGGCGGCCGACGTGGTCGTGCTGAAGGTGGCCCCCCTGGGTGGCGTCCGGGAGGCGCTCACCATCGCGGAGGAGTGCGGGCTGCCGGTCGTCGTCTCGAGCGCCCTCGACACCAGCATCGGCATCAGGGCCGGCCTCGCCCTCGCTGCGGCGCTTCCCGACCTCCCCTTCGCGTGCGGCCTCGCGACCACGTCGTTGCTCGCCGCCGATGTGGTCCAGGACTCCCTCGACGCGCGGGGCGGCAGCATCGCTGTGCGCGACGTCGCGCCGTCGTACGAGCTGCTCGAGAGGTACGCCGCCCCGCCGGACCGCGACCTGTGGTGGCGCGAGCGGCTCGCCCGGGTGCTTGAGTTGCTGCCGTGAACCCGTCCACGGCCCTCGCGCGGACGCTCGTCGATGAGCTGGTCCGCAACGGCGTGACGGACGCGGTCCTCGCCCCGGGCTCCAGGTCGGCCCCGCTCGCGTTCGCGCTGCAGGACGCCGACGTCCGTCTGCACGTGCGCATCGACGAGCGCTCAGCGGCCTTCCTCGCCCTCGGGCTGGCGAAGGCCTCGGGCCGGCCGGTGCCGGTCGTCACCACGTCGGGGACGGCGGCGGCGAACCTGCACCCCGCCGTTGTGGAGGCCTGCTACTCCGGCGTTCCCCTGCTGCTCCTCACCGCCGACCGGCCGCCTGAGCTGCGGGGAAGTGGCGCCAACCAGACCATCGATCAGGTGAAGCTGTACGGCGACAGCGTGCGGATGTTCGTCGAGGTCGGCGCTGCCGAGCCTGGCCTCGAGGGCTACTGGCGAGGGCTGGTCTGCCGCGCGATCGCTTGCGCAGCAGGCGATCTCGGCAACGCGCCAGGACCGGTGCACCTCAACCTCGCGTTCCGCGAACCGCTGGTTCCGGATGGATCGGGCGTGCCGGAAGGGCGTGCCGGCCGGGCGCCGTGGACGTCACGGGTCCGGCAGGGCGGGCCGACCGTGCCAGATGACCTCCCTGACCGCACCGTCGTCGTCCTCGGTGACGGCGCGGACCTGTCAGCCCTCGACCTCGCGGAAGCCCGCGGCTGGCCGGTGATCGCAGAGCCCTCGTCAGGGGCGACGGGGCCGAACGTCGTCGACTGCGGCGAGCTGGTCGCCTCGGCGTGGCAGGACCGGCCCGACCGGGTGCTGGTCGTGGGCCGGCCCACCCTGAGCCGCGCGATCGGCCGGCTCATCGCGACTGCCCCGTCCGACGTGGTGGCTGTCCGGGGCAGCTGGACCGATGCCCACCACCGGGCCAGCCGGGTGCTGCCCGCCGTCCCGTCGGTGGCCGGCCGAGGTGACGGCTGGGCGCAGCCGTGGACCGAAGCGGGACGGCTCGTCCGCACCGCGATCACGCCCCTGCTGCACGAGCTGAGCGAGCCCGCGGTCGCCGTCACGGTGGCGGCCTGCCCGTCGCCCCTCGTCGTCGGGTCGAGCAAGCCGGTCCGGGACCTCTTCCTGGCACCGCCCCGGACGCGGGTACTGGCCAACCGCGGTGCCGCCGGCATCGACGGAGTCGTGAGCACAACGGTCGGTGCCGCCCTGGCGTGGCGCGAGCACACCATCGGCCTGCTTGGCGACCTGACGTTCCTGCACGACAGCAACGGGCTGGTGCTGGGGCCGGAGGAGCCGCGACCCGATCTGACGATCGTCGTCACCAACAACGACGGCGGTGCCATCTTCGGGCTGCTCGAGCAGGGCGCGCCCGAGCACGCCGAGGCGTTCGAGCGGGTCTTCGGCACCCCCCACGGCGTCGAGCTGGAAGCGCTCTGCGCGGCAACCCGGACGCCGTACCTGCGTGCGACCTCGCTCGACGAGCTGCGCAAGGCGATCGAGCCCTCGACGGGAATCAGCGTCGTCGAGGTCCGCACCGACCGCCGCCAGGCCGTCGAGCTCGACCGCGAGATCCGCGCGACAGCGGTCCGCGCTCTGCGCTGACCCCCGCGCGACCCACTTCCCTGCGCTGGTCCCGCTCGGGAGCACCTGCCTGCCGGCCCGGGGCCATGCTCCACGAGCCCGCCCGGAACGGTTGCCGGGAAGTGGGGGGTCAGCTGGAGAGGGCGTCGCGCATCGGGACGAGCTTCGCGTTGCTCTCAGCCAGCTCGCGGGCCGGGTCGGACCCTCCGACGATCCCGCAGCCGGCGAACAGCCGCACCCGGGCGCCGTTCACCTCACCGCAGCGCAGCGCGAGGCCCCACTCGCCGTCGCCGCTGGCGTCCAGCCAGCCGACCGGACCGGCGTATCGACCGCGATCCAGGCCCTCGATCTCGCGGATGATCTCGCGGGCGACATCGGTCGGCGTGCCGCAGACAGCAGCCGACGGGTGCAGCGAGGCGACCAGGGCGAGTGAGGAGGAGCCGTCGGACACGATCCCGCGCACGTCGCTGGCGAGATGGATGACGTTGGGCAGCTCGAGGACGAACGGGGCGGCCGGGACCTCGACGGCGGAGCAGTGCGCCTCGAGCGCCTCGGCGACAGACCGCAACCCGTACCCGTGCTCCTCGATGTCCTTGATGGAGCGGGCCAGGACGTCGACCTGGCGCAGGTCCTTCGCGGCGTCGCCGCTCGGCCAGAAGGTGCCGGCGAGCACCCGCGAGGTCGCGACGCCGGCGCGCAGCCGGATGAGCATCTCCGGCGTGGCCCCTACGAGGCCGTCGACGCAGAAGGTCCAGCACTCCTGGTACCGAGCCGCCAGCTGCTGCAGCAGCCACCGCACATCGACGGGCGCCTCGGCGATCGCCTCGACGTCACGGGCGAGGACGACCTTGTCGACGGCACCGGTCTCGATGCGTGCGACGGCCTCGGCGACCACGCCCATCCACTCGGGTCCGCTGCGGCTCCGGTCGGCGAACCGCACCCCCCGCGGCTGCCGCGACGGGGGCTGGCGGCGGATCTCGCCCGGCTCGCCCACGTACGTGACCCACGTCTTGCCGTCGCGCCGACCCACGATCACCCGCGGGACGATGAGCACGGACGAGGACTGCGAGGCGTCGAACGCGAACGACCCGAACGCCACCAGGCCCGACCCGGGAACCCCCACGGGGTCCTCGACGACGGCCCGCTCCACCACGGCGGACCACCAGGCCTCGGCCTGCTCGAACCGGTCCTCGCCGGTGAGCTCGACCCGGGCTGCCTCGCCCCAACCGACCAGTCCGTCGTCGCCGGTCGTCCAGGCGAACGCACCCTCCAGGGGCAGCAGGTCCAGCAGTGCGGCAGGTGCCTCGAACGGCACGCTGCGGACCTCGAGCAGGTCGAGCGATGCCGGGGACGCCACGAGCTCATCGTAGGCGGGGGCCTTGCAGCCGTGCCCGTTCAGGCGCACCCTCGAGGGCAGAGCCGATCTCGGGAGGTCACCGTGCACGCACCCGCCGCTCTCCACCTCGAGGAAACCCATGCGATGGACGCGGTCCTTGCCGTCGTCACCGCAGCCCTCGGCGCCGCCGGTCTGGTGCTCGTCGCCGCCGACGCCAACCTGGCCGGCGCCGTGACGGGGGCCGTCGGCGTCCTCACCGGACTGTGGGGCCAGCTCGTCAGCAGGACCCGTCCGGAACGCTTCCTCGACGTCATCGGGATCGGCGCCTGCGCCGTCGCGTTCGCCGTCGGCATGGCCTACGCGGGCATCGACTTCGGCGGGTAGCCACCCCGAACTGCCCATCCGCTTTGATAGGGGCATGCGCGCCCATCTCGACAAGGACCCTGCCGAGGTCGCCGCGATGTTCGACGAGGTCGCGGCCCGCTACGACCTCACGAACACCGTGCTCTCCTTGGGCCAGGACCGGTCCTGGCGAACGGCGGTAGCGCGCGCCCTCGACCTTCGCGCGGGTCAGCGGGTGCTGGACCTGGCAGCCGGCACGGCGACGTCGAGCGCGGCGCTGGCCAAGAGCGGCGCGACCGTCGTGGGCTGCGACTTCTCGCTCGGCATGCTGCGGCAGGGCGGCGGAAAGGGCATCGATCTGGTCGCCGGGGATGCCCTCAAGCTGCCGTTCGCAGACGAGGCGTTCGACGCCGTCACGATCTCGTTCGGCCTCCGCAACGTGGCATCGCCGCTGGACGGGCTCCGCGAGCTTCGGCGGGTCACCAAGCCGGGCGGCCGGCTCGTGGTCTGCGAGTTCAGCCATCCCACGTGGAAGCCGTTCCGGACGCTCTACGTCGAGTACCTCATGAAGGCGCTGCCGGCCGTCGCCACCAAGGTGTCGAGCGACCCCGCGGCCTACGTCTACCTCGCCGAGTCGATCCGGGCCTGGCCGGACCAGGCCGCGTTGGCGGCGGTGCTCGAGGACGCCGGCTGGGCCGGGGTCGAGTGGCGCGACCTCAGCGGCGGCATCGTCGCCCTGCACCGCGCCACCCGGTAGGCCCTGCCTCCACCTCTTCACGCCTCGGCCCCGCCACAGCCGGTCTCCCACGCCTGGCGAGGGGGCTGTCCACCCTCGGGCCGGTGAAGAACTGGAGGCACCCGGGTGCTGGAGGTGTGGCGGGGGTCGGGGAAGTCGTAGACTGGGGAACCGCTCGTGAAAACTTTCACAAGCGAGAGGGGAACTCGTGGCCGCGCAGCAGGACGCCGACGTCATCGTCGTCGGCGCCGGGCCCGGTGGCAGCGCAGCTGCGCACGCACTGGCGCAGTCCGGGCTGGACGTCCTGCTCCTCGAGAAGACCAGCTTCCCGCGCGAGAAGGTCTGCGGCGACGGCCTCACCCCGCGTGCCGTGAAGACCCTCGTCGACATGGGGATCGACACCTCCGAGGCCAACGGGTTCATCCGCAACTCGGGCATGCGGATCCTCGGCGGCGGCGTCCAGCTGGAGCTGCCGTGGCCGGAGCTCGCCAGCTACCCCAACTACGGGCTCGTGCGGCCGCGGCTGGACTTCGACGAGCTGCTGGCCCAGAACGCGCAGAAGGCCGGCGCCCGGCTGCAGCCGCTGACCAACGTGACCGGGCCCGTCGTCGAGCACGGCCGCGTCGTCGGTGTCGACGCCAAGGTCGGCCCGGAGAAGCTGCCACAGAGCTATCGCGCGCCGCTGGTCATCGCCGCTGACGGCGTGAGCGCCCGGCTGGCGATCGCCCGCGGCATCAACAAGCGGGACGACCGGCCCATGGGTGTTGCGGTACGGCGCTACTACGAGAGCCCGCGCCACGACGACGACATGCTCGAGTCCTGGCTGGAGCTCCGCACGCCCGAGGGTGACCTGCTGCCCGGCTACGGCTGGGTGTTCGGCGTCGGCGACGGCACCAGCAACGTCGGGCTTGGGATCCTCAACACCACCAAGGCGTGGCAGGACACGAACTACCGCGACCTGATGAGCAGGTGGACCGCGAGCATGCCTCCCGAGTGGCAGTTCGACGAGGAGCACGCCCGCGGCCAGATCCGCGGGGCGGCGCTGCCCATGGGCTTCAACCGCCAGCCGCACTACCAGGACGGGATGATCCTGATCGGCGACGCCGCCGGCGCGGTCAACCCCTTCAACGGCGAGGGCATCGCCTACGCCATGGAGTCCGGCAGGATCGCGGCCGACGTCGCCGTACAAGCGCTGGCCCGTCCCGAGGGACCGCAGCGGGAGCGCGCGCTGCAGGCCTACCCCGCCGCGATGAAGGCGACCTACGGCGGCTACTACACGCTCGGCAGGGTCTTCGTGGGCCTGATCGGCAACCCGCAGGTGATGAAGGTCGCGACGAAGTACGGCCTGCCGCGGCCGCTGCTCATGAAGTTCACGCTCAAGCTGCTCGCCAACCTGACAGACCCCCGTGGCGGGGACGCGCTCGACAAGGTCATCAACGGCCTGGTCAGGCTCGCCCCAGCCGCCTGAGCACCCACCCTGGACCCCTAGGCTGGCCCGGACCGAGAGGAGATCACCCCCGTGCTGCAGTGGTACTTGCCGATCATCGTGCTGTTCGTGCTGGCGTTCGGCTTCGCAGCGTTCTCGGTCGCCGCGGCGTCGGTCACCGGTCCCAAGCGCTACAACCGGGCGAAGTACGACGCCTACGAGTGCGGCATCGAGCCGACCCCCCAGCCCATGGGCGGGGGTCGCTTCCCGATCAAGTTCTACCTGACGGCGATGCTGTTCATCGTCTTCGACATCGAGATCATCTTCTTGTACCCGTGGGCCGTGGCCTTCGGCCGGCTGGGCGTGTTCGGCCTGGTCGAGATGGTCCTTTTCATCGCCACGGTCTTCGTCGCGTACGCCTACGTGTGGCGCCGCGGCGGATTGGAATGGGACTGATCTAGATGGGTGTCGAAGAGAAGCTCCCGAGCGGGATCGTCCTGACCTCGGTCGAGAAGGTCGTCAACTGGTCCCGCAAGTCCAGCTTGTGGCCCGCGACCTTCGGGCTGGCGTGCTGCGCGATCGAGATGATGGCGACCGGCGCAGGTCGCTACGACCTCGCGCGCTTCGGCATGGAGGTCTTCCGGGCCTCGCCGCGGCAGGCCGACCTGATGATCGTCGCGGGCCGGGTCTCGCAGAAGATGGCGCCCGTCGTCCGGCAGATCTACGACCAGATGCCGGAGCCGAAGTGGGTCATCGCGATGGGCGTGTGCGCCAGCTCCGGCGGCATGTTCAACAACTACGCGATCGTGCAGGGCGTCGACCACATCGTCCCGGTGGACATCTACCTGCCCGGCTGCCCGCCGCGTCCCGAGATGCTGATGGACGCGATCCTCAAGCTGCACGACAAGATCATGGAGGAGCCGCTGGGCTCCAACGCGAAGCGCCGGCTGGAGCACGACTACCGACCGCGGCCGCTGATCGCGTCGTCGCAGCGCTACACCAAGGACGGCAAGAAGGCCGCCCGGGTTGCGAGCGAGGCGTGAAGTCACCCCACGACGCTGCTCGCTGGGCTCACACCGCCGCGGGGGCCCCGAGATGAGCGAGTCAGCCTTGGAGGGCAAGGTCACGGTCAGCCCCGGCGGTGAGCACCTGCCGGCCGGGGACGTGAACCACGGCGGCACCGCCCCGACGCCGAGCGCGGTCACGCCGGGCGAGCTCGCTGCCCGCGGGACGAGTGACATGTTCGGCGCTGCCTTCGGCTCCGACACCTCGGGCTTCGGCGGCCTGGTGGACAGCAAGGCGGCGCCGCTGTCCACGCCGAAGCCGTACGGCGGTTGGTTCGACGAGGCGACTGACGCGCTGCAGGCGGCGTGGCCCGGGTTCGCCGACAGCGTGCTGCGGGTCGTGGTCGACCGCGGCGAGCTGACGCTCCACGTGAAGCCGGCGTCGGTCCTCGAGGTCGCCCTGGCCCTGCGCAACGACCCCAACCTGCGCTTCGAGCTGCTGTCGTCGGTGTCGGGGGTCGACTACCCGGCGGAGGAGACGCGGCTGCATGCCGTCTACCACTTCACGTCCCTGACCTACCGTCGCCGGCTGCGCGTGGAGGCGGCGGTCACCGTCGACAACCCGCACCTGCCGTCGGTCTGCTCGGTGTACCCGACCGCCGACTTCCAGGAGCGCGAGGCCTGGGACATGTTCGGGATCGTCTTCGACGGCCACCCGGCCCTGACCCGGATCCTCATGCCGGACGACTGGGACGGGCACCCGCAGCGCAAGGACTACCCGCTCGGAGGCATCCCCGTCGAGTACAAGGGCGCCAGCATCCCGCCGCCGGACGAGAGGAGGTCCTACGCGTGACCACGTACGCAGGTGAGCGCGAGACCACCGAGGGCACCGTCTACACCGTCACCGGTGGCGACTGGGACCAGGTCGTGTCGGGCGCTGGTGACGATCAGCGGATGGTCGTCAACATGGGGCCGCAGCACCCGTCGACCCACGGCGTGCTCCGCCTCGTGCTCGAGCTGGAGGGGGAGACGGTCACCAGTGCGCGCACGGTGATCGGCTACCTCCACAGCGGCATCGAGAAGAACATGGAGTACCGCAACTGGACGCAGGGCGTCACCTTCGTGACGCGGATGGACTACCTGTCCCCGATCTTCAACGAGACGGCGTACTGCCTGGCAGTCGAGAAGCTCCTCGGCGTCGAGGTGCCGGAACGCGCGACGACGATCCGCGTGCTGTGCATGGAGCTCAACCGGATCGCGTCGCACCTGGTGTGGCTGGCGACCGGCGGCATGGAGCTCGGCGCCCTGACCGCCATGACGAACGGCTTCCGCGAGCGCGAGCTCGTCCTCGACTGCCTCGAGACCATCACGGGCCTGCGGATGAACCACGCCTACGTCCGCCCCGGTGGCGTGGCGCAGGATCTGCCGCCCGGCGCCGTCGAGAAGGTGCGCGAGCTCCTCACGACGCTCAAGACCCGGGTCCCGATCGTCGACGACCTGCTGAGCGGCCAGCCCATCTGGCAGAAGCGCCTGCAGGACGTGGCGTACCTGGACATGCAGGGCTGCCTCGCGCTCGGTGTGACCGGCCCCATCCTGCGCTCCACCGGACTGGCCTGGGACCTCCGGAAGGTGGAGCCCTACTGCGGTTACGAGAACTACGAGTTCGACGTGCCCACGGCCACGTCGTCCGACGGCTGGGGCCGCTTCCAGGTCCGGGTCGCCGAGATCAAGGAGTCGATGAAGATCATCGAGCAGGCACTCGACCGTCTTCAGCCGGGCCCGGTCATGGTGCAGGACAAGAAGATCGGCTGGCCTGCGCAGCTGGCCCTCGGCGGCGACGGCATGGGGCAGTCGCTCGACCACGTCAAGCGGATCATGGGCACCTCGATGGAGGCCCTGATCCACCACTTCAAGCTCGTGACCGAGGGCTTCCGGGTGCCGGCGGGTCAGGTGTACACCGCCATCGAGTCCCCGCGCGGCGAGCTCGGCATGCACGTCGTCAGCGACGGCGGCACCCGGCCCTTCCGGGTGCACGTGCGCGAGCCAAGCTTCGTCAACCTGCAGTCGGCCTCGGCCATGTGCGAGGGGTCGCTCATCGCGGACGCCATCGCGGCCGTCGCCTCGATCGACCCCGTCATGGGTGGAGTGGACCGCTAGATGGACCTGGGACTGCCCGCAACCACTGTCGTGCCTGACGGGGTACCTCCGCTGACGGACGAGACCCGTCGGGAAGCGCGCGAGATCATCGCCCGCTACCCGCGCTCGCGTTCCGCTCTGCTGCCGATGCTGCACCTCGTGCAGTCGGTGCAGGGGTACGTGTCGCCGGCCGGGATCGCCTTCTGCGCCGAGGAACTCGACCTCACCAAGGCCGAGGTCGGCGCGGTGGCGACCTTCTACACGATGTACCGCCGCAGGCCGGCCGGCACGTATCACGTCGGGGTCTGCACCAACACGCTGTGCGCCGTGCTCGGCGGTGACGCCCTGTTCGCCGCCGCCAAGGAGCACCTGGGCATCGGCAACAACGAGACCACTGCCGACGGGTCCGTCAGTCTCGAGCACATCGAGTGCAACGCGGCCTGCGACTACGCGCCTGTCGTGATGGTCAACTGGGAGTTCTACGACAACCAGGACCCGCAGACGCTGCGGTCGCTGCTCGACGCCTGCCAGGCAGGCGACCCGCCCGCACCCACTCGCGGTCCCTCGCGGCTCGTGACGTTCAAGGAGATGTCCCGGGTGCTTGCCGGCTTAAACGACGGCCTCGGAAAGGAGGGTGTCGCCGCCGGCCCCGCCTCGCTCGTGGGTCTCGAGATCGCCAAGGAGCGCGGCGATGTCGCGCCGTCCTACCCGGCCCAGGAGTCCTAGATGCTGACCCCCGTCCTGTCGGCCCACTGGGACGAGGCCGACGCCTTCTCCCTCGAGGGCTACACGCGGCACCGCGGCTACGAAGCGCTCGACAAGGCGCTGAAGACCGAGCCCGACGCGCTGATCCAGCTCGTCAAGGACTCCGGCCTGCGCGGCCGCGGCGGTGCTGGCTTCCCCACGGGCATGAAGTGGGGCTTCATCCCGCAGGGCCCGGAGGGTCAGGGGGCGAAGCCGCACTACCTCGTCGTCAACACCGACGAGTCCGAGCCGGGCACGTGCAAGGACGTGCCGTTCATGCTCGCGAACCCGCACGCCTTGGTGGAGGGCGTCGCCATCGCGTCGTACGCGATCCGCGCCAGCCACGCGTTCATCTACGTGCGGGGGGAGGTCACCCACGTGGTGCGCCGGCTCCAGGAGGCGGTGCAGCAGGCGTACTCAGCCGGGCACCTCGGCACGAACATCCACGGCAGCGGCTTCGACCTCGACGTGGTCGTGCACGCCGGCGCGGGTGCTTACATCTGCGGCGAGGAGACGGCGCTGCTCGACTCGCTGGAGGGCTACCGCGGCCAGCCCCGGCTCCGTCCGCCCTTCCCGGCGACGCACGGCCTGTACGCCTGCCCGACCGTCGTCAACAACGTCGAGTCGATCGCGTCCGTCCCGTCCATCGTCCTCGGCGGCGCCGGGTGGTTCTCCTCGATGGGCACCGAGAAGAGCAAGGGCTACACGCTCTACTCGCTGTCGGGGCACGTGCAGAAGCCCGGCCAGTACGAGGCCCCGCTCGGCATCACGCTGCGCCAGCTGCTGGACCTCGCCGGTGGCATGCGCGAGGGCCGCACCCTGAAGTTCTGGACTCCCGGCGGCTCCTCCACACCGCTGCTGACGGCGGAGCACCTCGACGTGCCCCTCGACTACGAGGGCGTCGGCGAGGCGGGCTCGATGCTCGGTACCAAGGCGCTGCAGTGCTTCGACGACACCACCTGCGTGGTCCGGGCGGTGCTCCGGTGGACCGAGTTCTACGCGCACGAGTCCTGCGGCAAGTGCACGCCGTGCCGGGAGGGCACCTACTGGATGGTCCAGATCCTGCAGCGGATGGAGTCGGGTACGGCGACCACGGCCGACATCGACACGCTGCTCGACACCTGCGACAACATCTTCGGCCGTTCCTTCTGCGCCCTCGGTGACGGTGCGACCAGCCCGATCGTCAGCGGCATCAAGCTGTTTCGCGAGGAGTTCCTCCAGCACCTGTCCGGAGGCTGCCCCTTCGACCCGGTCGCGTCGACCGTCTTCGGGGGTGTGCACGCATGACCAGCACGGCCGACGTCACGATCCAGACCGACCTGATCCCCGTCACCATCGACGGCTTCGAGGTGAAGGTGCCGAAGGGCACGCTGGTCATCCGGGCCGCCGAGCTGATCGGGATCCAGATCCCGCGCTTCTGCGACCACCCGCTCCTCGACCCGGTGGGCGCGTGCCGGCAGTGCATCGTCGAGGTCGAGGGGCAGCGCAAGCCGGTCGCCTCCTGCACCACGACGGTGACCGAGGGCATGGTCGTGAAGACCCAGCTCACGTCACCCGTCGCCGAGAAGGCTCAGCGGGGGACCCTGGAGCTGCTGCTCATCAACCACCCGCTCGACTGCCCGGTCTGCGACAAGGGCGGCGAGTGCCCGCTGCAGAACCAGGCGCTGTCCAACGGCCCGGCCGAGAGCCGCTTCCGCGACGAGAAGCGCACTTTCGAGAAGCCGATCGCGATCTCCTCGCAGGTGCTGCTGGACCGCGAACGATGCGTGCTCTGCGCACGAT
>JBHEMB010000024.1:0-2746 GCA_046262855.1 Mycobacteriales bacterium
GCGAGCAGGAGGTGGCGCGGCTGCTCGACGAGGACCGGACCGACTGGTACGCAAGCCTGCTGCGGGCATCCGGGGGCCGGACGCCGTCGTCGGCCGGGCCCGTCGCGGCGGGCTGGCGACGGCACTGGGAAGCGACCCGTCCGCTCCAGGAGCCCGAGGGCCGGCCACGCGTCTGGCGCTGACCCGCGACCAGCACTGGCCCACGACGACGGTCGAGGCGGGAGCGTGGTTCCCACGCGGGAAGTCCGCACCCTGCGACTACCCGCACGCGTCGCTAGGAGGAGGAGCTGCCCTCCTCAGGAGCGCGGGGAGGTAGGTGCGTGATGGCCTGGGCGACACTGCTCGGATGCCAGCGGGTCGCGTGTGCAGTGCGGTGCCCTTCCGCGTTGAGGGCCGCAGCGATGGTGTGCAGGGATGCGCCTGCGTCGAGGAGCTGCTGGATCCGCGTCGAGACGTCGGCCGGGACCTCGGGTGGTGCGTCGGCGGGTGAGTAGCGCGGTCGGGTGCGCCGGGGCGTCCAGTGGTGCGTGACATCGGTGGCGACCTCTGCGGCGTCCAGCGGCGGGTTCCAGAGGAATCCCTGAGCCGAGCCGCAGCCGAGGGCGAGCAGCCGGTCGGCGATAGCGGTGCTGTCGACACCCTCGGCGACGACGTGCAGCCCGACACTGCGGCCCAGCCGGATGACGCTCTGCACGATGGCGGCATCCGCGGGTGAGGTGATCAGGCGCTGGACGAAAGCGCGGTCGATCTTCACCTCGGTGAGGGGCAGGTCTCGCAGGTAGAGCAGGGAGGAGTAACCGGTCCCGAAGTCGTCGAGCGACAACCCGACGCCCACGTCCCGCAGCCGGCTGAGGACATCGGTCGCGAGGGTCAGGTCGGACACGACGGCGTGCTCTGTCAGCTCCAGCACCAGCCGGGACGGGTCGACGCTGTGGGCGGCGAGCGAGTCCGCGACCAGCGCTGCAAGTGCGGGGTCGGTGACGTCACGAGCTGCGACGTTCACCGAGACGGTCCACTGCGGCCACCGGCGCAGGTCACGACAGGCCGTGTCGAGCACCCAAGCCGTGATCTCGCCGATGACAGGCGTATGGGCGATCGCGGGAAGGAACTCGTCGGGCAGCAGCAGACCGCGGCCCGGGTGCCGCCACCGGATGAGGGCCTCGGCGCCCCGCGCACGTCCTGTCGCGAGCTGCACGATCGGCAGGTAGTGAAGGACCATCTGGCCGGACTGCAGCGCCGCGCGGACCTCGTCCTTGCGGATCACCGCGCGAAGACCCTGCGGCAGCGGCCTCGCCGGATCCGAGGTCATGTCACGAGGACCCGGCGCGGACTGCTCACCCCTACTGTCTAGTGCGCTACACAGCAGAAGGCAACGCGAGTGCGGTCAGGCCGTCTGCGCTCGGACGATCTGCGCGATCCGGCCACGGGTCAGCCCCGTTTCGGTGGCGATCGCCTGGTAGCTGAATCCACCGCGATGCAGGTCGGCCATCGCCACGTCCCTACGCTGCAGCACCTCGTTGAGCTGCTGGTCGAGGGCCCGGGCGGCGGCACACGCGGCGCGTAACCGCTCCAGGGCGTCGACGGTGTCGACCCCGGCCGGGCGGCTGCGAGAGAGGTGCCCCATGACGTCCAGGGTCGGTGCTGCGAGCCACCGCCACGCGAGATCAGACCGAACTGATCAGAAGGGACTACCAGATGGGACCAACGGGGTGGCTACCGGATCCGGAAGGGCCGGGGTGGCGGCACAAGGGCGGTCCGGGGGCAGCTGGCCAGCGTGAGACCCCCGTAGCCGAAGGCCTCGTCGCAGAGCCGCTCCACGGTCCAGTCATCAGCCGCACCCGCATCGGTGATGGTGACCCGGAAGACAGTGATGTCGTAGCGGGCTGGGGTGCCGTAAGCGACCTGGATCGTGCCGAGCAGCTGGGCGTCGCCGGCGTCGCCATCGGGGCCGTTCCAGGGCCCGCTGTAGCGCCGCCAGCAGGTCGGCTCGGCCACCCAGACCCCGCCGGTACGCGCGTCCCGGACGGACAGCTCGGAGACCACCCGCAACGCGGCCTTCTCCGGCAGCACCGCGGAAGGCCGGATCACCTCGGTGACCGCCTCGGTCTCGCCATAGGCGCTGCTCGCCAGCATCTCCAGCGCGAGCAGCTGCCCCGGCTCGAGCGCCTCGCGGGTCATGAGCCGTGCCGTTCGAGGTCGTGCGATCGCACACCTCGCCGTTGACCGTGATGGTGGAACACTGCGCACTCCCCGCTGACCCCGATAACGCTGACAGGTGCTGCATCGGAGCGAGGTCGGGCCACGATTGAGCACGCCAGAGGGAACCGTCCCAAGGGCCCAGAAGGACCTGGTCCTCCCGGACCAGATCAGCTCACCCCGCGCGCCCAGGTCGACCTGGTCGCCGGGCAGAGGCACTTACAGGGTGCCGAGCGACCCGTCGCTGCTGAGCACGAGTCCGACTTGGATCGAACCGTCCTTGAGCGCCGCCTTCGTGAGCGGGCCACCGGCGTCCAGGGTCTTGAACCCCGCAAAGGTGAGGCCGTAGGTCTTCTCCAGGCCTGGCTTGCAGAACGGCCGGGTCGTGCACTCCGGCGGCCCGCCCAGGACCAGCTTCGTGGTGACGCGCTTCAGATCGCTGAGCTTCGTGAGGTTGTTCGCCTCGGCGAAGTTCTTCGTGACGGCGAAGGCGTTCTGGTCGGCGGCCGGCGACGGCTCCAGCGCGGTGAGGCCCATGGGATCGAGCCGG
>JBHEMB010000025.1:0-2682 GCA_046262855.1 Mycobacteriales bacterium
CCTGCGAGACCGACGCGAACCGCGACCGCCGCTACGGCGGCGCTCAGTAGCTCAGCCGCAGGTCGAGCAGGTCCCGAAGACCTCGAGGGTGTGGCTGACGTCCCGGTAGCCGTGCTCGGCCGCGACGGCGTCGGCCCAGGCCTCGACGGCGGGGCCGGTCACCTCGACGGTGGCGCCGCAGGACCTGCAGACCAGGTGGTGGTGATGGTCGTCGCCCTCGCACGCCCGGTAGACCGACTCGCCGTCGTCGGTGCGCAGCACGTCGACCTCGCCGGCCTCGGCGAGTGCCTGCAAGTGCCGGTAGACGGTGGTGAGCCCGACGGACGCGCCGTCGTGGCGCAGCGCATCGTGCAGCGCCTGGGCACTCGTGAACCCCTCGCGCTTGGACAGCGCCGCCGCGACGGCTGCTCGCTGCCGCGTCATCTTCATCGGGTCACGTACTTCCGGGACAACGCCGCGACGAGGAACGCCGACAGCGAGAGCAGGACGATGGATCCGCCGGGGGGTACGTCGGCGTAGTAGCTGACGACGAGCCCGCCCACGCTCATGACCGCGCCCAGCAGGCACGCGCCGTAGAGCGTGCCGCGGAAGCTCTTCGACAGCAGCTGCACGGTCGCCACCGGCACCACCATCAGCGCGCTGACCAGCAGCAGCCCGACCTTCCGCATGGCGACGGTCACGGTCACGGCGGCCCCGACGGCCACCAGCAGGTTGAGGAAGCGCACCGACAGCCCCGACACCCGTGCCACGTCCTCGTCCTGGCAGACCGCGAACAGCTCGCGGAGGAACAGCATCATCGTGCCGAGCACGACCAGCGACAGCGTGACGATGACGGCGAGGTCGGTGTCCGAGACGCTCGACAGCGAGCCGAACAGGTACCCACCCAGCGCCGAGTTGGTGCCGCCGGCCAGGTTGATGAGGACCGAGCCGCCGGCCAGGCCGCCGTAGAAGAGCAGCGCCAGGGCGACGTCACCGCTGGCCTTCGCTCGTTCCCGGACGATCTCGATGATGACGGCGCCGACGATGGACACGAGCACCGCGGTAAGCACAGGCGAGGTGTGCAGCAGCACGCCGAGGCCGACGCCGGTGAAGGCGACGTGCCCGATCCCGTCCCCGGTCAGCGACAGCCTCCGCTGCACCAGGAACGTGCCGATCGACGGGGCGGCGAAGCCCACGAGCAGGGCGGCGATCAGGCCGCGCCGCATGAAGTCGAAGGCGAGGATGCTCATCGGTCCAGTCCGAACGTCGAGGGTTGCTCAGTCGGCTCGTGCGGGTGCAGGTGCACGTGGTCAGGGTGCGCGTGATGCGCCTCGGGCTCCGGCGGCGGGCCGTCGGACTGGACCCGACCGTGCGACATCACGACCGCGCGCCGGATGAGCCCCGCCAATGGGCCGAGCTCGTGCGCCACGAGGACCACCGAGCCGCCGTGGTTGGAGAGGTGGCCGAGCGCGCCGGCCAGGGTGTCCTGGCTGTCGGCGTCGACTCCTGCGGTGGGCTCGTCGAGGACGAGCACCTCCGGCTCGCCTGCGAGGGCTCGCGCGATCAGGACTCGCTGCTGCTGCCCGCCCGACAGCGTCGTGACGGTGTCGTTGATGCGCTCGGTGAGGCCGACGTCCTCCAAGGCGTGCTCGACGGCTGCCCGGTCGTCCCGGGAGAACCTGCTGAACCGCGAGCGACGGCCGGCGCGACCCGAGGCGACCACCTCGCCGACCGTTGCCGGGACGCCGCCGCCCACGGCGAGCCGCTGCGGGACGTACCCCAGCCGCGGCCACTCCCGAAACCGCGCCAGGGGGGTGCCGAAGACGGTGAGGGTGCCCGAAGCCAGTGGGTTGAGGCCGACGAGCGTGCGCACCAGGGTGGTCTTGCCGGAGCCGTTGGCGCCGAGGATCGCGACGAACTCGCCCTCCTCCACGGTCACCGAGACGTCCTCCAGGATGCGCCGTCCACCGAGGACGACGGCCCCGTGCTGAAGGTCGAAGACGTTCATCAGGCGCAGCCGAGTGCCGTGTGCAGGGCTGCCGCGTTGCGACGCTGCACGGACAGGTAGTCGTCGCCTCCGTGGACACCCTCGACGGGGTCGAGGACAGCTGTCCTGGCACCGATCTCGGCCGCCACCGTCTTCGCGACCTTCGGGTCTACCAACGACTCGAAGAAGATCGTGGTGACGTGGTGGGCGCGTGCGTACTGGGCCACCTCCACGATCTTGCGAGGCGTCGGCTCCTCGTCAGGCGAGACTCCGGTGATGCCGCGCTGCACCAGGCCGTAACGAGCGGCGAGGTACCCGAAGGCGCTGTGGCTGGTCACGATGTCGTGCCGCGCGCAGCCCTTGAGGTCCGACCGGAACAGCGTGTCCAGCGCTGCCAGCTCCTTGCTCACCGCGGCAGCGCGGGCCCGGTACCCGGCGGCATGCTCCTCGTCCTTCGCAGCGAGCCGCGCCGCGAGGGCGTCTGCCGCGGCTTCCATGCGGACGGGGTCGAGCCAGATGTGCGGGTCCTTCGCCGTCTGCTCGTCGCCGGTGCTGAGCGGCTGCTGCGTGACGACCTTGCCGAGGTCGAGGCCCTGCTTGCCGCTCCCCAACGCATCGTCGACCGCGGGCTGGAAGCCGTGCAGGTAGACGACGACGGAGGCCTGGTCGACCAGACCGGCTTGGCGCGGCGTGAGCTCGAGGTCGTGCGGCTCGGC
>JBHEMB010000026.1:0-5699 GCA_046262855.1 Mycobacteriales bacterium
GCGATGAGCGCTGCAGCGTCGGTCACGGATCTCCTTGAGTGATGTCGCGACCGTAGCCAGCGCGTTCCGCCACGGTCAAGAACCTGTTCTAGTTTTCGGCGGCCGACCCTTGTCGCTTGATGAGAACACGTTCTACATTCAGACCACAACTCTCGACGAGGAGAACCGCATGACCGCGCCTACCACCGAAGCCGTGATCGTCGGCGCCACGCGCACCCCGATCGGCAAGCGCAACGGCCAGCTGGCCGGCCTGCACGCCACGAAGATCCTCGGTGCTGCACAGGTCGAGGTCATCAAGCGCGCCGGCATCGACCCGGCTTCGGTCGAGCAGGCGATCGGCGGCTGCGTCACGCAGGCCGGCGAGCAGGGCTCCTCCGTCACCCGCAACGCCTGGCTCAGCGTCGGCCTGCCCTACACGACGGGCACGACGACGGTCGACTGCCAGTGCGGCTCGGCCATGCAGGCCAACCACATGATCGAGGGGTTGATCCTCTCCGGCGCGATCGACGTCGGCATCGCATGCGGTGTCGAGGCGATGAGCCGCGTCCCGCTCGGCGCGAACGTCATGAACGGGCCCGGCACGCCCAAGGACGCGGACTGGGACATCGACATGCCCAACCAGTTCGAGGCGGCCGAGCGGATCGCCAAGAACCGCGGCATCACGCGCGCCGACATCGAGGAGCTCGGTGTCCTGTCGCAGGCCCGCGCGAAGCAGGCATGGGAGGAGGGCCGGTTCGACCGCGAGGTGTTCGCGATGGAGGCACCGGTCCTCGACGCCGAGGGCAAGCCGACCGGGGAGACCCAGGTCGTCGACCGCGACGGCGGGCTGCGCGACACCACTCGCGAGGGTCTCGCGAAGCTCAAGCCCGTGCTGCCGGACGGCATCCACACAGCGGGCACGTCGTCGCAGATCTCCGACGGCGCCGCGGCGGTGCTCTGGATGAACCGCGAGCGTGCGCAGGCCGAGGGTCTGACGCCCCGTGCCCGCGTCGTCGCGCGCGTCAACGTCGGCAGCGACCCGTACTACCACCTCGACGGCCCTGTCGACGCCACCCGCGAGGTGCTCAAGAAGGCCGGCATGTCGATCAGCGACATCGACCTGTTCGAGTGCAACGAGGCGTTCGCCTCGGTCGTGCTGTCCTGGCAGCGGGTCCATGACATCCCCATGGACAAGATCAACGTCAACGGCGGCGCGCTCGCCCTCGGCCACCCGGTTGGCTCGACCGGGTCGCGGCTGATCGTGACCGCCCTGCACGAGCTCGAGCGCACCGGCAAGGAGTTCGCGCTGGTGACGATGTGCGCGGGCGGTTCGCTCGCGCCGGCCACCATCATCCAGCGCCTGTAGCTACGGCGGGCCGGCCGCGCCCGTCCAGTGCGCAACGAGCCGGCCGCCCCGACCCGGCCGCCGACGCGCGAGCTGCCGAGTGGGCCAGGAGCGACCGGAGAGGCGGCCCGGCCGCCTCACCCCGCACTCCTGTCCCACTTGGCAGTCTGGGCGTCGCCCGAGCCGGCGTCAGGCCGCGGGCCAGGGCTCAGGCCAGCCGGAGCGACGTCGGGGACCCCGGCTCGACGACCACGATCCCCTGGAGCTCCAGGTGCCGGACGTGGGCCATGGTCTCCGCGAGCGCAGCCCGCAGCATCATCCGCGGCAGCTCGTCCCACGGCCGGTTCCAGTGCATCGCCTGGCACAGCGCCCACGGCGTGAGCGGCCCGCCGGCAAGTGCCTCCTTGATGTCGGCCAGCCGCTCCTCGTGGTGCTCGAGCAGCTCCCCGACCCGGGCATCGACCCCGGTGAAGAGGGCCCGGTGCGCAGGCAGCACCTCGGTCGGCTCCGCGCCCGTGAGCAGCCGCAGCGAGGCGAAGAAGTCGCCGAGCGGGTCCCCGTCCTCGCCCTCGAACCCGTACAGCCCGACGTGCGAGCTGATGGTCTTCAGCAGGTGGTCGCCCGTGAGCAGCCGCCCGTCGACGCGCAGGCACAGGTGCCCGGGGGTGTGGCCGGGCGTGTGCACCAGCTCGACGCGGCGGTCGCCGAGCTGCAGCACGGAGCTGTCCAGCGAGCGGTCCGGCAGCGCGGGGATCGGCATCTGCATCGCCCGGCTCGCCTCGCGGACCTCGTCGACGTCGCACTGCCCCGCGCCGGCCTCGATGAGCCGCGCCGCGGTGTCCTTGTCGAAGACGTCAGGGTCGTCGGCCAGGATCGCGCGGTGCCGGATCACCAGGTCGGTGTCCGCATCGTGCATCCCGACCCAGCAGCCGCTGGCGTCCTGCACCCGGCCGACCAGCCCCAGGTGGTCGGGGTGGTGGTGCGTGATGATCACGCCCTGCACCTCCGCCACGGACGTGCCGCACGCCAGCAGCCCTGCCGTCAGGTCGGCCCACGACGAGTCGTGGTTCCAGCCGGTGTCGACCAGGTAGGGCCCGTCGGAGGACTCCAGCACGTAGGCCTGCGTCCAGCCGATCGGGTTGTCGGGGACGACCGTCGGGACCATCCAGATCCCGGGGGCAACCTGTGCGACGTCAGGTAGCAACGTCGTCCCAGGCCGTGAAGTACTGCGGGTGCGGGCCCATGGTCATGACCTCGAGCAGCCACCAGCCCTCGCCGTCGCCCTGGTTGGTCGTGTACCTGCCGAGGTGGTCCACGATCGCACCCGGGATCGGCACCATCGCGGGGTCACCGAGGTCGAAGTCGACGCGCTGCACCACCAGATCCTCCCCCTGATACATCCCGTGCTTCCAGTCGGGGTCGAACCCATAGCCGGTCCCGCGCGCGAGATGGACCGGCCGGACCGCCTCGCCTTCCAGCACCAGGCCACCAGCGAACGTCACCGTCGCACCGGTCACCATCCGGGTGCCGGGCTGGAAGCGCAGGGCGTGCGACGGCCGACCGAGCTGCTCGACCCGACCGTCGGGGTGCAGCCGGATGCCCTCCTCCAACGACCTGCGGCCGAGCCCGTCCTCTTGGCACATGTAGACGATCGAGCTCTTCTCGAAGCGCACCACGAAGTAGTTCCAGTAGAAGCCGTTCGGCGCCATCGTGGGCTTACCGCCCTCGGGCTCCCCGATCGGACGCACGCCCCAGGAGCGGTCCCGCGACCCGCCGAACCGGTCCGGCGTCACCTCGATCGACCGGCCGTCCAGCAGCAACGAGCCCGTCCAGGTGCCGGTCTGCAGGAACCGCATCGTGTTCATCGTCTGCCGGCCGAACGACGACTCCATCGTCATCCGCGGCTCCTCGTAGGCGGGCACCAGCCCCTCCCACACCGCGTCCAGCGCGAAGCCGTCGGTCTCGTCGCAGACGAAGCGGACCTTCTTGAGCCCCTCGATCACCTCGACCCGCAGCGGACCGACGCGGGTGTCGAGCCGGTCCAGGCCGAGCGGCCGGGAGGCGCGTACGACGGTCTGGGCCGAGCCGTACGAGGCGCAGACGAAGGCGTCGGTCACGTCGAGGTTGGGGTACTGACCGAGACCCATCGCCATGAAGAACTCGTCGGTCGACCCATGCATGGAGAAGTAGCAGCGGTCGTAGAAGTTGCGGTCGGAGGTGCCGACCGTCGCCATGGTCTCGGCGACCTGGTGGATGGGGAGCTCGTCCAGCGGCGACAGCATCAGGCAGCGCCCTTCTCGTCAAGGATCGTGGTGGTCACGCGGGTCACCGCGTTCTCCTGGGCCATGTTGTTGTCGGGCTCGAGCAGGCCCCAGTCCTTGAAGATGACCGAGAGGCGCCCCATGATCACGCAGAACCGGAAGCCGGCGAAGACCTCGTAGTAGTCGAAGGCCTTGGCCGAGTGCCCGCTGCGAGCCTCGAAGCGCGCGATCATCGCCTCCTTCGACGGGAAGCCCGGCAACCGGGAAACGCCCATCCCCTCACTGTGGTGCCGGTCGAGGAACCACGCCCACGCGAGGTCCTGCGACGGCGAGCCGACGACGGCCATCTCCCAGTCGACGACCGCGAGCCGCTCACCCTCGGGAGAGAACATCACGTTGCCGATCCGCGAGTCGCCCCAGCAGAGCACCGTCGCGTCGTCCGAGGGCTTGTTCGCCTGCAACCACGCGAACGCGCGCCGGGCCACGGCCAGCTCCTCGGTCTGCTCGACCGAGGTCATGAAGGCCTCGTAGTAGTCCAGCTGCGCCTGCAGGCCCTGGAGCAGCGGCGGGAGGTCGAGCGATGCATAGTCGAGCGCCGTCACCTCCGCGATCGTGTCGATCGCGCCCCAGAACACCTTCTCCTGGACCTCTGGCGAGGCCTCCTTCAGCCAGCCGTCCAGCGTGTACGGCGGGTTGTCCGGCGGGATCAGGCCGTCGACGAAGCCCATCACGAAGAACGGCGCGCGGAGGACGGACGGGTCCTTCTCGTACCAGCGCACCGTCGGGACCGGGACCGACGTCTTGGTGCCGAGGGTGACGAGGATGTCGTGCTGCGCCTCGAAGGCGGCATCGGGGAACAGGGTGTACCCCGTCGGCGCGACGCGCACGACCAGCTTGTCCGTCGTACCGCCGTAGTGGGCGTCGACGATGATCGTCTCGTTGGAGAACCCGGTCGCCCCGGGGCCGGCGAACTCGCCGAGCGTGACGTCGGCACCGACCTTGGTGGCGAGCCAGTCAGCGAGCTGCTTGGCGGACTGCTCGACGTCGCGCTGGGCGGGGATGGGCACGGGAGACTCCTTCGAAACGCTGTGCGCGAAACCTAGAACGTGTTCCAGTCAGCGGGCAAGAGCCGCGAGCTCGGCGAGCGCCTCGGCCGACACGGCGTACGGGGTGGACAGCGCGACCCGGGAGCACCGAGCGAACCGACGACGCAGCCCTTCGGCGACCTCGGCGGAGGAGCCGACGAGCCCGACCGTATCGACGACCTCGTCGGGCACCGTGGCCGGCAGGGCGGCCCAGTCGCCGATCCGCGTGAGCTGACGGAGCTCTTCGTGCAGGGCCCCCCAGCCGTGAGCGTCGAGCACGGGCCGGTACGCCGGTGTGCTGCCGTAGAAGGCGATGAGGCCCCGCACCGCGGCGCGCGCCCTGACGAGCTCCTCCTCGGTGACCGCCACTCCGACGATGGACTGGCCTATGACGGGGAAGTCCAGCGGCACGTCGGCGAGCGTCTGCGCCAGCGATGCCTCGCTGCAGAACGGGTGGACCAGCAGTCCGTCGGCCACCTCGACGGCCATGGCGGTCATCCGAGGTCCCAGCGCCCCGACCAGCACGGGCGCCGGCTGCGCGTCCCGGGGCGTGAACGTCGGCGGGCAGAAGGTGTGCCTCGTCCACTGGCCCTCGAAGGCCACCGGCTCGCCCGTGGCCCACGCCGTCTGGATGGCTTTCACCGCGAGCACCCACTCGCGCAGCTGCGCGACCGGCTTCTCCCAGGTGCCGCCGTACCGCTCCACGACGTGCTTGCGGACCTGCGAGCCGAGCCCGAGGGAGAACCGCCCGCCAGAGGCGCGCTGCAGGTCCTGCGCCAGGTACGCGAGGTGCATCGGGGAGCGCGGCAGCGCGATGGCGAGGTTGGTGTAGAGGTCCATCCCGGAGCCCGCGGCGACGGCCAGCGGCAGGAAGGGGTCCGAGGCTCCCTCGTAGGTGAAGACCCCCGCGACCCCCGCCTCCCGCAGCTCGGCGACCGCCGTCGGGACCTCGGCCAGCGCGGCGTCGAGGCGGACATCCAGCAGCACGGGCCCTCCCAGGAACACCACTGTCGGGCTTCGCCCGAACTC
>JBHEMB010000027.1:0-3553 GCA_046262855.1 Mycobacteriales bacterium
ACAGCTCGGCAAAGCCTGCGACCTGCTCATCGTGCACACCGCCGAACCCCAGCACGACCCCAGCCGCACCCTCACCGAACTCGTCAAGCTCCGCGACCAGAAATGCGCCGGCCCCGGCTGCAGCATGCCAGCCAGCCGATGCGACCTCGACCACCACACCCCCTGGCCACAAGGCCCCACCGCCGAATGGAACCTCAAAGACAACAGCCGCCGCTGCCACCAAGCCAAACACCACGGCTGGACCCAACAACTCCACCCCGACGGCAGCAGCACCTGGACCAGCCCCACCGGCAGCACCTACGACACCCCCAGCTTCTGGCAACCACCACCCCCCATCCCCAACCACCCCCAACTCCCCGACCTCGAACAGGACGAAGGGCGCGAGGAGACCGAGGAGTGACACGGCCGGGTGATCCCGACGCGTTCGAAGAGTCAGGGGGCCAGTTGGTCGACGAGGCCCCACTCGTGAGCGGTCGCGGCATCCAGAACGGCTGATGTCAGCACCAGGTAGGCCGTCCGCCAGCGGCCGATCCGACGGGTGACGCTGACCGTGCCGCCCGCACCGGGGACCAGTCCCATGCGGAGCTCGGGCAGCTGAAGAGAGGTGTCCGGTGCGGCGACCACGCGACCTGCGAACGCTGGCACCTCGAGGCCGGCGCCGATGCAGGCGCCGTGCAGGTAGACCGTCGTACGAGCGGCCAGCTCGTCCACGACCCGCCCGGCGCTGTGTCGGACGCGGAGCAGGTGAGCGGCGACGAGGTCCTTTGCCGTGCCGAACTCGTCGAGGTCGCCGCCGCTGCAGAAGCTCCGACCATTTCCGCGCAGCTCCACGGCGTCGACGGAGTCGTCGAGAACGGCGACCTCCAAGGCCCCGAGCAGCGCATCGCGCACCTCTGCGCTGAACGCGTTGTGCCGCTGCGGTCGGTTCAGCGTCACCAGCAGCCGGTTGCCGTCTCGCTGAAGCAGCACCGCCGGCTCCCCGAACGCGGGGACCTGGCGCCTGGGCCGACTCGCGCGCCAGGCGGCGAACTCCGGCCCGCACAGGAGCAGCGAGTAGGCCAACGACTCCGCGACCAGCCCCTCGCGAACCGGCACTGCAGCCGTCAGCCGCAGCAGTCCTGGCAACGTGGCAGCCGCCTGCGGCGAACGGCTGACGTTCTCGGCGATGGCCTCCAGCGCCTGGTCGAGGTCCGCGACGCCGACGACGTCCCGTCGGTCCGAGCTGCCCTGGACCAGCGTCGTGCTGAGGGCCTCGACGAGACCGGCGAGCTGTGGTGCTGAACGCTGGCCGAGCACCCCGACGAGGGCGACATCGGCCGCGCGGGCGGCGGTTGCGGCACGGGACAGCTCGGCGGCACTTGACGGACGGTCGAGGTCGACGACCAGTGCGCGTTCCTCAGCCAAGGCATCCGGGAGATCTGCTGGTCCCACCGCCTCGAGTCCGGTCGCCACGGAGCGCACTGTCTCACTCATCGATGCGGCGGCCTTCGCGCCAGGTCGCCCGCACGAGGCCGGAGTCGGGGTCGGCGAGCGCGTCGGGCAGCGAGGTGTGGAGTAGGACGAGGTCGGCGGGTGCGCCGGAGACAACCCGCCGCGCGGGCGCCTGCAGGTCGTGCAGCGGCCTGAGCATGCCGTCCAGCGCGTCGGCGACCGAGACCCGGTCGGCCGCCGACATGAGCGTCCCGCTGGCCGTCCTACGGTCCCGTGCCGCCCGCATCACAGTCCAGGGATCCACCGGACCGTAGGGCGCGTCGCTTGAAGGGACCACCGGACAGCCCTGGTCGAGGAGGGTCCGGTAGCGGTAGAGGTCGGGGAGGTCCCGGCTGTCCACGTCGCGAAGGTAGTCGTCCCCACGGTCGAGCAGGAACCCCGGTTGGGTCACGACGGCCGGCAACTGGTTACTCACGTCGAGCGGGATGAGCGCGCCGTGCTCGACCCGGTCACCGCGGGTGGCGCCGACCTCTCGCAGCGCAGCGAGCAGCAGCGCGAGCGCTTCGCGAGTCACGCAGTGCACCGCTACGGGGCGCGGGCGGGCAGAGGCGATCGCCGTGATCAGCTCCTCCAGCGACGGCAGCTCGTGGTCAGGCAGGACGATCTTGACCGGCCCCTCGCCCTCGGGATCGCCGAGCAGCAGCAGCTCTTGGGGCAGCGACCGTCGGAGCAGCGTGCAGGTCTCGCGGTCGAGGTCAGGCGTGGCGTCCGTCAGGCCTGTCAGGCCAAGCCTGGCGAGTCGGCGGCCGAGGCCCTCGAGGTCGGGCGCCTCCCGGCCGATCCGCGCGCCCAGCCAGGCATCGAGCCGCCAGAGCCGTCCGGTCGGCTCGCCCGTCAGGTCCCGTTCGACTCCAGGCAGGTCCACGTCGCGGAGTGCGAGCTCCTCGACCCCGCGGCTGTTCACGACCCAGAGCGCACCGCTGCGGTGCTGTACCCGTACGGGCCGGTCGGCGCGCACAGCGTCGAGGGTGAAGCGGTCGCCGTCTCCGGTCCAGCCGACTGCCCGCAACCAGCCGGTGCCGGGGACCCTCGCGAGAGGTGCGAGCCCCGATCCGACGTCGACCGACGCCTGTGCTGCCGCCAGTGCGAGCAGATGGATGTGATGGTCGTGCAGGCCGGGGAGCACGGCGCCTCCGGCAGCGTCGATGACCTCCTCGTCCGGCAGAGGAGCCAGCTGGCCGATGGCGCTGACCACCTCGCCGTCGAGGCGCACGTCGACCTGCTCGCCCTCGACCTCGGCCCGTTGGAGAAGCACGGTCACGGCAGCGCCGCCAGCGACGGACCAGGACCAGATGCCTTGCGCGCCAAGGGATTCCGGACCTGCACCCAGCCCTCAGCCGCTTCCGCCCACCAGTCGTCCTGCCGCCAGGTTGCAGGGCCGCAGTGGCCGTCGAGCGCTGCGGCGGTGGCCGCGACCCGAGCAAGAGGGACGTCGACGAGCCGGGCTCCTCCTTGCTTGATGCCGGCCCAGGCAGCGAGTGCCGCGTGCACTCCCGTCATCGGGTCCGCGATCGCGTCGCCTACGAAGCACCCGTCCACCACGAGCCCTCCGGCCGCGGCCGTGTCGTCACCGAAGCCGACCCGCTCGTGCTCGCGGCCGTAGGCAGTGATGCTCACCCAGGTGAGCCGGTCGGACTGCGCCACCACGTCCTCGGCAACGAGGCCCAGCTGCCGCAGCGCCCGCGGTCGTGATCCCTCGACGACCACGTCGGCGGCCAGCAGCAGCTCACGCAGCCGACGTCGACCGGCGTCGGTGGAGAAGTCGATGGCGACCGACTCGGCACCGGCGTTGAGCAGGTCGAAGAACTTGGTGGGTCCCCGGCGCGCACCGTCGGCCCGACGCGGATCCTCCACCTTGAGGACGCGGCAGCCCAACCGCCTCAACAGGGACGAGCACAAGGGGCCTGCCCAGAGCGACGACAGGTCGACCACGAGGGGAGTCCCGGACGGGGGTGGGCCAGCGGAGTGCACGTCCATCCGCCAGGGCAGCTCTGCCCGGACCTCGCCCACCACGCTCAACGGCAACCCCAGCAGGGTCGCCCGATCTCGGGCCTGCGCCGCA
>JBHEMB010000028.1:0-13566 GCA_046262855.1 Mycobacteriales bacterium
CGGCCTCCTCGAGGGCGAGCCGCATGCTTGCGTCGTACCGGCTCGTCACCCGTCGCGCAGGGAGTCGAGGACCTCGAGGAAGCCCGCCCGCTCCGCGATACCGGTGAGGACGTCTGCCGGCAGCAGGCCCTCCTCGGCGCACAGCTCCAGCAGTACGTCGGGAGGCGTGCCGAGATCCGTCAGTAGGTCCGGGTCACCGACCGGCTCGGCGACGGGACGGGTGCCTTCGTCGTCATCGTCGTCGGTGTCGTCGCTGTCTTCCTCGGCCTCCTCCCAGAGCATCGCGGCGACATCGCTCGCCTGCACCGCCCGCCGGTCCGACAGGAAGACCCGGGGCTCGGCCAGGGGACCCGCGTCGACGCGGACCACGCCGACGTACTCGTCGTCCTCCTCGAGCAGCAGCAGCGCCGGCCCCGCGGCATCGCCGTTCTCCTCCACGAGGTCGCGGAGCTCCTCCGCGAGCGACTCGAGGTCCTGGACGTCGTGCAGGTCGAGCTCCCGTCCGGTCCAGCCGTCGGCGGTTCGTGCGAGAGCCGCGGCGAAGTAGGTCACGAGAGTTCCTCTGGGTCTGTTAGACGAGTGCGTCGACTACCCGCTCGAAGGCATCGGCAAAACCGAGACGTCGGGCGAGGGCGGACAGCATCTCGTCGGCGTACGCATCGACGTCGGACAGGATGGCACCGAGCTCCATCGCGTCGAGCCCCAGGTCGTCGAACAGGTTCAGGTCGCCGGCCGGGAGCACCTCGTCGAGATCGTCCTCGTACGGGATGTCCAGGTCGAGCCGGTCCATGACCTGGGCGGCGAGCTCCCACTCGCTGCTCGCCGTCACGTCGCTCAGCAGGAACCGCAGATGTCCCCCCTGGTTGCGGACCACGATGAAGAAGTCGTCCGCGACATCGACCAGCGCGAAGCTGCCGGGCAGCTGTCCTCTCACCGCCTGCTCCACGTCGACCAGGTTGCCCGACACCCCGGGCGGGAGCTGGCCGACCTGCCACCCGCCGCCGTCGCTGAACACGACGACGGCCCAGGTCTCCTCGTTGCTGTCGGCCACGCCGCGACGATCTCAGGTGCAGAGCCGGGTGGGAAGGGGTAGGCGACTAGTGACTTCAACACCACCGGAGGCACGCAATGTCCCCTCGCCGCACCGCTGCCACGTCCGATCGGCACACCGTTGCGCACTTCCTGCACGACGCCGGGCTGGCCGCCTGGTTCGGTGGCTCCCTGATGGGGGCCGTCGCTCTCAACGGCGCAGCCGCCCAGGTAGACGACCCCGGTCAGCGCGCCCGGGCCGCCTCAGCTGGCTGGGCCCGCTGGACCCCCTTCAACGCCGCAGCCATCGGAGCCCACCTGCTCGGCGGCGCGATGCTTCTCAAGGACAACAAGCAGCGGGTGAAGCGGCAGAAGGGCGTGTTCGCCAACACCAACGCCAAGCTGTTCCTGACGGCAGGGGCGCTCGGGGCGACGGCGTACTCGCGCTACCTGGGCCAGAAGGTCATCGCCGCCGGCGACGTGCCGGTCGAGGGAGCCACTGAGCCGATGGCCGTCACGCCGCCGGAGGTGGCCAAGGCGCAGCGGCAGCTCAAGGCGCTCCAGTGGGCGATCCCCGGTCTGACCGGTGCGGTGCTCGCGTCCTCGGCTCTGCACGAGGAGCAGCAGAAGCCGTCGGAGGTGCTTCGCGGCTCGGTGCGCGAGGCAGGGTCCCGAGCTGCTGCTGCCGCAGCGCCGATCGCCGCCCTCGCCGGCGCACGGGCGCTCAGTGCGGCACACGCGGCCGGCCCCGCTCTGGAGAAGGCCCGCGACGCGGCCGCCCCGGTTGTCGCGAAGGCGGCCGAGCGCGCCAAGGACGCCCTGCCGGTCTGACGGCGGTCTCGCCGACCGCAGGCAGATGTCGCTACAGCGGGCCGGGAACGCCGAGCAGCCGGCCCCGACCGACGCTGGCGCCGAGCTCGCGGGCCTGGGTGCGGCGCGCCTCGGTGTCGACGCCGACGGCGTGCACCTCGACGCCGTGTGCGGTCGCCCAGGCCACGAGCTCGGTGGTGAGACCCGAAGCCGGTCGGGACAGGTCCACCTGGACGGCGTCCGGGCGCAGCAGCTCGAGCCGACGCAGAAAGGCGGGCTCGACCCGGTGCGAGACGTCTGCGACGACGACCCGCCAGCCCCAGTCGCGCCACTCCGCCACGGCAGCATCCAGCCCGTCGTCGTCGAAGCCGTCGTCGTGCACCTCCGCGGCGATCTTGAGCGCACGGCGGCCGCGACTGAAGGCTGCTGCGAGTCGCGGTGGGCAGGCCGCTCCGAAGGTGTCCACCTCGGGGGTCAGGTGCACCTCGGCGGTGACACCCGCGGCGATCGCGACGTCGAAGGCGAGACAGCGGAAGGCCCAGTCGAGGCGTTCCATGAGCCCGGCGGACTGGGCCGAGTGAAGCAGCGCCAGGGTGCTGTCGAGCTCGGTGCCGGTCTGCCCGCGGCCAGTGGCCTTGTAGCCGACGAGGGCATCCGTGGTGAGGTCTTTGATCGGCTGGTAGTCAGGGCCCAGGAGTGTCGGGTCCTCGATGAGCTTCTCGATGAGGTCGCGGTCGCGCTTCATCTTCGCTGTGGTGTCGAGCAGGGTCATGCCTCAAGACCTCGACCCGGTATGGCGTTCGGTTGAGCGCCATGGGCAGCCCACTGGGTCGGTTCGCCCGTGACGTCCAGGAGTCCCTGGTCACGGTCGTCCTGCTGGACGCGCCGCTGAGGATCTGGCAGCGGGCAGCGGAGCATCACGACGAGCTCATGCGCGAGATGGCGCTGCTCGCCCTCTCACCTGACCCACCCGGTCTTCCCCAGCGGCTGACCGAGCTCGTGCAGCTGCTGGGCCGGCAGTACGGCGCGGCGGCCAGCCGCCCGGAGGATGCCCGCGACGAGGCGATCGCCGCAGGGCTCGACCGGCTTGACCTCACCTACGAGGTGCCACGCTCGGTGGGAGCGGATGCCCTGGCCATGCGGGCCCTGTTGGACGAGGCCGAGGAGTACTGCCGCACGGAGCTGCTCACGCTCGCCCAGCCTCAGGTGCAAGCCGACTTCGCCCGCTGGTACATCGAGGAGTTCGTGCGGCAGACCCAAGGCCAGCCGCCGCGCCGGTGGCCCGGTCCCTGGGACTAGAGCGAAGCGCCCACGATCACCGGCTCGTTCTCGAGAGTGATCCCGAAGCGCGCCCGGACTCCTGCGCGGATCTCGCGGGCCACCCCGAGCAGTTCCGCCGTCGTGCCGCCGCCCCGGTTCACCAGGGCAAGCGTGTGCTTCGACGACAGGCCGATGCGCCCGGTCCCCCAGCCCTTGGTGAAGCCGCTCTGCTCGATGAGCCAGGCCGCGCTCACCTTCCGCAGCCCCGACGGGTCGGGCCACGACGGTGCCCCCTCGGGTGCGACCCGCACAAGGGGGTTGGTGAAGAAGGAGCCGGCGCTGACGCTGTCGGGATCGTCCGGGTCGAGGACCATGCCCTTGCTGCGTCGCAGCGCCAGCACGGCCTCCCGGACTGCGCGGGGCGGCGCGGACGCACCGACCTCGACCCCCAGGACCCGAGCCAGCTCGGCGTACCGCACCGGAAACTCCGTGGTGGCCAACGAGAGCTCGACGGCCAGCACGACCCAACGGTCAGGGGTGCGCTTGAAGATGCTCGTCCGGTAGCTGAACCCGCACTCCGACCCCGGAACGTCGGCCACCTGACCGGTACGTCGGTCGAGCACCCGCACCGAGCTGATGAACGACGCGACCTCGGCCCCGTAGGCCCCGATGTTCTGGATCGGGGCGGCACCCACCGTCCCCGGGATGCCGGACATCGCCTCCAGCCCCGTGCGGCCGGCGTCCAGGGTCCGCACCACGACCTCGTCCCAGGTCAGACCCGCATCAGCGGTGACAGCGTCCCCGTGCTCCGACCAGCACGCGGTCCGCACCAGCGCCACGTCGTCGAGCCCCTCGTCCGGCAGGACGACGTTCGACCCACCGCCCAGCAGGAAGGCACCCGAGCGGGCTGCGTCGACCAGCTCGGACTCCTTGTCGCAGGTGGCAAGCGACCGGGCCGGCCCACCGAGCCGCAGGGTCGTCAGCTCGGAGAGGTTCATGCCGTCACCAGCACGGCGCGGTGCGAGCGGACCAGGTCCGAGGTGAACAGCACCAGCGCCACCCACACCAGCCCGAAGCCGATTGCCTGCGGCACGCCGAACGCCTCGTGCGTCACGAACAGCCCGCACACCAGCTGGAGGGTCGGCGCGAGGTACTGCAGCACGCCGAGGGTCGACAGCGGGATGCGCGTCGCGGCGGCGCCGAAGGCGAGCAGTGGCACGGTCGTCACCAGACCCGCCGAGGCCAGCAGCAGCGCGTGGCCGGCACCGTGCGACCCGAACGTCGACTCCCCCATGACGGCGAGCACCACGACGTAGCCGAGCGCCACCGGCGCGAGCACCGCGGTCTCCACCGCGAGGGAGGCCACAGCTCCGACATCGGCCTGCTTCTTGAGCAGCCCATAGCAGCCGAAGGAGAAGGCGAGCACCAGCGCGATGAGCGGCGGGTGGCCCGCTTCGACGGTCAGGACGACCACGGCGACCGCCGCTATGCCGACCGCGACCTGCTGGACCGGCCGCAGCCGCTCGCCCAGGACGAGGACGCCGAGAGCGACCGACACGAGCGGGTTGATGAAGTAGCCGAGCGAGGTCTCCAGGACCTGCTCGCTGTTCACCCCGTAGATGTAGGTGCCCCAGTTCACCGCGAGCAGCACCGCGGCGAGCGACAGCCGCAGCACCTGGTCACGTCGCAGGCCCCGGCGGGTGGCGACACCCGCGGCCAGCAGCGCACCGACCACGACAAGTGACCAGAGCACCCGGTGGGCAAGGACCTCGAGCGCACTCGCCGGCTCCAGCAGCGGCCAGAACAGCGGGAACATCCCCCACAGCGCGTAAGCGGTGATCCCGTACGCGGCGCCGGATCGTGAGGGGCTCACCCGGCCAGGCTAGGAGATCAGCGCTTCTCGTCCGGGTCGCGGATCCCGTGGGTCCGGGACTAGCGGTACCAGCCCCGGCTTGCGGTGCCGGCGATCTCCGCCGTCGGAAGGTCCTTGACCGCCGAGGCCAGGACGTTGAGGCGCGGCTTTCCGGCGTACCGGTAGGCCGTGACCTCCCGGGTGTCCCACAGCCGGTGGAAGGCGCCGCCGGAGACCACACCGACACCGGTCCGGTAGACGCTGACGAGAGTGCCGTCGCGCAGGCCGAGGTCGTCGCCCTGCCAGGGAAGCTCGACGTCGGCAGGGGCGTCGACGGCGTCCGTGGCCCTCAGCCCCCAGGACGTCGCGGCGAAGGTCCCGACCCGGTGCACTGCCCCGTCCGCACCGACCTGGAGAAGCCGGCCCTCGGACATCAGCAGCAGGCCCGGGTAGAACGGCGACTCGGGCACCGCAGTGACGGTGAGCCCGGCGAGATCGGTGCCGGCCACTGCGCCCACGGCTTGTCCCGGCAGGGGTACGGCGGGGAAGCGCGTGCTCCCGGAGACTCGCCAGACGCTGCCCGTGGGGTCCTTCACCAGGGCTCCCGACCGCAGCGGGAGGCGGCCGCCGTAGGGGTAGAGGCCGATCTCGGCCCAGGACACCGTGATGGCCGAGGCGCTGCTGAGGGCGTTGACGGTGCGCACCGCCGCGCCGACGCCGTAAGCCTTGCCCTCGCGTACGACGTAGTAGCCGCCGGCGGGCGTCTTGAGCAACGTGCCCTCGGGATGCGGTCCGCTGGCGACGGGTGTCGCGAGGTGATGGGCGGCTCTCAGCGTGGGGTAGGCGTTGTAGACGGTGCCACCCCAGCCGCTGCCCTTCCGCAGCTCGAAGTGCAGGTGCGGGCCGGTGCTCTCCGCGTTTCCGGAGTCGCCGCGCCAGCCGACGAGCTGGCCCTGCAGGACGCGCACACCGCCCGCGATGCCGCTGGGGAAGGACCACGTCGCGGTGCCCTTGCCGTCGTCGGTCCCGGGGGTGTCGTTGTTCACGTGCAGGTACATCGCGGTCCACCCCTTGGCGGCGCCCGCGTCGCAGGCGATGCCCAGGGAGTTGCCCTCCCCGACGCGGGTCTCTCGCTGCACCGACACCACGGTGCCGGTGCAGGCTGCCACCAGCGGTGACATCTTCGCCCCCATCAGGTCCTGCCCCAGGTGCTTGCGCGCGCAGCTTGAGCGACAGGTCAGGAAGGTGTCGCTGAAGCTGGTCGGGCCGAGCACGGGGAAGGTGATCGGCACGACGACGCGGTCGGTGCTGTAGACGGCGCCCGTGGTGTCGACGCCGGTGGCAGCGACGGCGGGCGTGGCGAGCAGGGCAGCGGCGAGGGCGGCAGTTGCGCCGAGAAGGACACGCATGTCCGTTTCCTCGACCGACGATCAAGGGACGGCGTCACCCTTTCGGGTGACGGGTCAGGAGCTGACGTCCCCGGACAGCGACGCCCCGAAGCTCTCGGTGAACCCCTTCAGCAGGTCGTCGAGCAGCGCCTTCACATCGACGTCGGAGACATCGTCCGTGGGCGCCTTGACGGAGGCCGCGCTGTCGTCGACGTCGAGGACCACACTGCTGCCGGCCAGGCTGGTGCCGCTCGCGTGCGGGTCCAGCCGGCGGATCGACTCGACGTCGACGGTCACCTGGGTCAGGTGGCCGTCGGCCAGCGTGACGGTGCCGTGCGCCCTGCCTGGTGCGACGTGCGCGTCGATGTCGCCAGGCCCGATCCCCTGGAAGACCTCCCCGAACGGCAGCTCCTTGGCCGTCTTCAAGACGCCGAGCGCCGCCTTGAGGGCCGGGCGGGCGTCGACGTCGACGTTCAGGACGCGCTTCGACGAGCTGTTGTTGGCATCGGTGACCTTGATGAAGGGCTGCACGGCCGCGAACAGGTCCTTGCCCGTCCGCTGCAGGTCGCTGGACGCGCTCGGTCCGGGCGTCGGCAGCGACGTCGTGAGGTCCTTGATCTTGTCGAGGTAGCCCTCGAGCGGCAGCTTCAGCCACTTGCCGGCCTTCGCGTCCTTCAGCGCCGGCTGGTACGGCTCCGGGGCACCGGCGATGAAGTCGTCCACGGAGCTGCCGACTCCGTCACTGCCCGCCTCCTTCGCGAGCCGGTCGACCTCGACGAGGTTGACCCGGGCGAACAGCGTGGAGTCCACCAGCCGGATCTCGGCGACCGTCGTCTTCGCGTCCTTGACGGCGATGGCGAAGTGCACGTCAGCCAGGGCTGACTTGAGCTCCGCGTCGGATGCCGAGCTGTCGACCGTCCTGAGCTTCGACGCGCTGGCGGCGTCGAAGGTGTAGGTCACGCTGCCGCCGAGCAGGTCCTTCGCGGCGGCCTCGGGGAGGTCACCGTCCTTGGCAGCGAGCGCGGCGAGGGCCCCCTTGCTGTCGGTGAGCCGCAGTGTGAACGATGCGGCCTTGCTGTCCGCGAGGTTGGACCGGGCGGCGACCAGCTCCTGCTTGATGCTGCGCTTCTTGGCCGCTCCGCAGCCGGCCGCGGCAACGAGCGGGAGGGCGAGCACCAGCGTGCCGGCGACGAAACGGGCGGGGCGGACTAGCACGACGATGAGCTCCTCAGCGATCAGGGCGAAGCAACCATTGTGCACCGGTTACGGCACACTGATGGGCCGGTCCGCACGGCCGGATGGAGCAGAGCAGGGGTTGCGGGTGTCGGAGCTGGCGCGCGAGGTGGAGCGCGAGCAGGCCGTGGTGGATCGAGCCCTGGCCCGGCTCGAGGTGCTCCGGGCAGAGGCGATGCGCCGGGAACGGGAGTCGCTGGCCCCCGGGGTGACGAACCCGCAAGGCGTGTACGAGCGCGACGTGCAGGCGCTCGCGGCGGCAGCGCGGCGGGTGGACCTCGACGCCGCCGGCGAGGGACTTGTCTTCGGGCGCCTCGACGTCCTCGAAGGCGCTGCGCTGCACATCGGACGGCTCGGGCTCCGGACCGAGGACCAGGAGCCGATCGTGGTCGACTGGCGGGCTCCCGCCGCCGCGCCCTTCTACCGGGCCACCGCGGCTGACCCGCTCGGGGTGATCCGCCGCCGGACCATCACCTGCCGCGGCCCGCGGGTGGTCGGTGTGGAGGACGAGCTCCTCGACCCCGACGCCCAGCTCGACGGCACGATCGTGGGGGACGGCGCCTTTCTCGCCGCAGTGTCCCGTGAGCGCGGACCGCAGATGCGCGACATCGTCGCGACGATCCAGCGCGAGCAGGACCTGGCCGTCCGCGCGCCGGACGACGGCGCGTTGGTCGTCACCGGCGGACCAGGCACCGGCAAGACGGCCGTCGCGCTGCACCGGGTCGCCTACCTCATGTACGCCCGTCGCGAGTGGTACTCCCGCCGTGGGGTGCTCGTCGTCGGTCCCTCCTCGGTGTTCATCGACTACATCGGCGCGGTACTGCCCTCGCTCGGCGAGACCAGCGTGCGGCTCGCCGAGCTGGGCAGCGTGCCCGTCCTGCCGCGCGGGCTGAGCTTGGACGGCGACGACGACGCGGCGGCAGCCGCCGTGAAGGGCAGCGACCGGATGGTCGCGCTGCTCAAGCGAGCCGTCCGTCACCTGTCCGGCGCGCAACGGCTGCGCGACGTCGAGCTGACCAGGTGGGGGTACCCGCTCACGCTCTCCGTCGAGGAGATGCTGCGCCGCAAGACGCAGGTCGGCCGGTCCCCGCGCAGCCACAACGCCGGCCGCACCGCCTACGTCAGCGCACTCGTCGACGTGCTGTGGCGGCAGTGGGAGCGGCGACCGGGCGCCCAGAAGGAGGAGCTCGGGGATCGGGAGGACTTCGGCCGCTGGCTGCGGGACAACCCGTCCTTCGTCCGCGAGGTCGACCGCGCCTGGCCCGTCCTGCGCCCCCTCGAGGTCCTCGCGGCGCTGCGGAGCGGCGACATCCCGCTCGCCAAGGTCACCAAGGGCCTCTACGACGACGGGGAGCAGGTGATCCTGGCCCGCAGCTGGCCGTCGACCTCGTTCAGCGCCGCCGACGCGGCGGTGCTCGACGAGCTGGCCTCGCTGCTCGGTCCGCCGCCCGAGCCGGAGCCGTCGGAGGACGACTGGGACGAGCTCGCAGAGCTCGACGCGCTGGCGGCCGCGCACGAGGTGACCACCTTCGCCGACCGCAACCGCGCCGCCACCCGGGCGCCCGCGCTCGAAGCGGACTACCGCACCTACGCCCACGTCGTCGTCGACGAGGCCCAGGACGTCAGCCCCATGCAGTGGCGGATGCTGGGTCGCCGGGCCCGCGGGGCGACCTGGACCATCGTCGGCGACTGGGCGCAGTCCGCGTGGCCGGACGTCGAGGAGGTCCGGCGCGCGATGGACGGCGTGCTCGGCAAGGCGCGGCTACGCAGTGCCGAGCTGTCGACGAACTACCGCACCAGCACCGAGATCGCCGAGCTCGCGGCCCGGGTGCTCTGGCGGATCGACCACAGTGCGGTTTCCCCGGCAGCGGTCCGCGCTACCGGCGTACAGCCCTTGTGGATCAAGGGATCTGAGGCCGACGTACCTGGCGCCGTTGCCGCGTTGCTCGACCAGCTCTCGGGCACCGTGGGTGTCGTGGTCCCCCGGTCACTACGAGCGGCCTGGACGTTCGAGGACCCGAGAGTCACGATCGTGGACACCTGGCAGGTGAAGGGTCTCGAGTACGACGGCTGCGTGGTCGTCATGCCCGAGCGCGTCCTCGAGGAGGCACTCAGCGAGGTGGCGGGTCTGCGGACCCTCTACGTCGCGCTGACCCGTGCCACCCAGCGGCTCGTCGTGGTGTCAGGCCACGACGAGGTGTGGCTCGACTAGACCGGCGCCGAGGTCGCGGCCTTCCGCTCCCACTCGCGGCGGAAGACGTCCTCGATGTCCGCGTACCTGCCGAACAGCGCCGGGAGGTCGTCGTAGTTCAGTCGCATCGCCCGAACCTCGCTGGTGGTGATGACCGAGGCGTTGCGGCGGCGCCGGCTGATGAGTGCTGCCTCTCCGACCAGCGCGCCACCGGTCAACGTGGTGAGGACCTCGCTGCCGTGCCGCACCTCGGTGTCGCCGCCCAGCAGCGCGTAGACCGAGTCGGCGGGAGTGTCCTCGCTCATCAGCGCCCATCCTGCGGGGAGGTGGACGACGCGGCCGGTGCCCGCCAGCGCCAGCAGGCTCTTTCGGTCGAGCGACGCGAACGCGGGGAAGCTGGCGAGCTCGTCGGCGAGCGCCTCGAGCTCCTTGTTCTGCTTGTGGAACGGCATGAGCTGGCCTCCTCCGGAGGGATACTCCCGAGCATCCAACACGGACGGGCTGCTGTGGCCTGTCGGCTCCCTGACAGGGGGCTGCCTACAGGCCCAGGTCGCGGGCGACGAGCATCAGCTGGACCTCGCTGGTGCCCTCGCCGATCTCGAGGATCTTGGCGTCCCGGTAGTGACGCGACACCAGGTACTCGTTCATGAACCCGTAGCCGCCGTGCACCTGCGTGGCATCGCGTGCGTTGTCCATCGCCGCCTCCGAGGCCACCAGCTTGGCGATGGCGGCCTCCTTCTTGAAGGGCAGGCCGGCGAGCATCCTGGCCGCCGCGTCGAAGTACGCCGTGCGGGCGGCGTGGGCGCGGGCTTCCATCCGGGCGATCTTGAAGGCGATCGCCTGGTTCTGCCCGATGGGGCGACCGAACGCCTCCCGCTCCTTGGCGTACTTCACGGACTCGTCGACGCAGCCCTGCGCGACGCCCACGCTCACCGCGGCAATGGCGATCCGGCCCTCGTCGAGGATCGACAGGAAGTTCGCGTAGCCACGGCCGCGCTCACCGAGCAGGTTGGCCTCGGGAACGCGCACGTCGTCGAACGTCAGCGGGTGCGTGTCGCTGGCGTTCCAGCCCACCTTGTCGTACGCCGGCTCCGCCGTGAAGCCGGCCGACGGCACGGGCACGAGGATGGCACTGATCTCCTTGCGGCCGGCGGCCTCACCCGTGACGGCCGTGACGGTCACCAGCCTGGTGATGTCCGTACCGCTGTTGGTGATGAAGGCCTTCGTGCCGTTGATGACCCACTGGCCGTCCTCGACCCGGGCGGTGGTGCGGGTGGCGCCCGCGTCGCTGCCGCCACCGGCCTCGGTGAGCCCGAAGGCACCCAGCGCCTGACCACTGGTCAGCTGCGGGAGCCAGGTCTGGCGCTGCTCCTCCGTGCCGAACCGGTAGACGGGCATGGCCCCCAGCGAGACCCCGGCCTCCAGCGTCATCGCGACCGACTGGTCGACCTTGCCGAGCTCCTCGAGGGCCAGGCAGAGCGTGAAGTAGTCGCCGCCCATCCCGCCGTACTCCTCGGGGAAGGGCAGGCCGAACAGGCCCATCTCCCCCATCTGCTTGACGACCTCGTAGGGGAAGGTCTTGGTCTTGTCGTGGTGGTAGGAGACCGGCGCGACGACCTCCTGGGCGAACTCCTGCACGGTCTTCTTGAGCTGAAGCTGCTCGTCGGACAGGCGGGTGTCAAGAGCCATGGCGGGTCATTCCTCTTTGCTCAGAGCCTGTACGGCGCGGCTGGGTGAGGGGCGGCCGAGCTGCTCGGCCATCCAGGTGCTGGTGCGGACGAGAGCATCCAGGTCGACACCGGTCTCGATGCCGAGGCCGTGGAGCTGCCACAGCAGGTCCTCGGTCGCGAGGTTGCCGGTCGCGCTCTTGGCGTACGGGCAGCCGCCGAGACCGCCCGCGCTGGCGTCGACCACCGTGACGCCGTGCTGCAGAGCCACCAGCGTGTTGGCCAGCGCCTGGCCGTAGGTGTCGTGGAAGTGCACGGCGAGCTGGTCCGTGGAGATGCCCTGGTGCCCAAGGGATTCCAGCAACGCGGTGACCTGACCGGGGGTGGCCACGCCGATGGTGTCGCCGAGGCTGAGCTCGGTCACACCCATGTCGAACAGGGTGCGAGCATGCCCGGCGACCACGTCCGGGTCGACCGCGCCTTCCCACGGGTCCCCGAAGCACATGCTGAGGTAGCCGCGCACCATGAGCCCGTTGCTGCGCGCCCGGTCGACGACCGGGCGGAACATGTCGAGCGATGCGGCGACGGTCCGGTTGAGGTTCTTCTGCGCGAAGGTCTCGGTCGCACTGCCGAAGACGGCGATCTCCCGGACACCGGCGTCCAGCGCCCGGTTGAGGCCCTTGTCGTTGGGGACGAGCACGGGCATCCGGACGCCCGCCGGCTGGTCGAGCAGCGCCAGCAGGTCGCTCGCGTCGGCCAGCTGGGGCACCCACTGCGGGCTCACGAAGCTCGTGGTCTCCACGGCCTGGTGGCCGGCGGCGAGGAGCTGCCGGATGAACTCCGCCTTCACCTCGGTGGGAACCAGGGCCTTCTCGTTCTGGAGGCCGTCCCGAGCGCCCACCTCGTAGACCGTGACCCGCGGCGGCAGCCCCGCCATCGGAGCTGTCCCGTAGTCGATGCTCACGCAGTCACCGTCGCGAGCAGCTCGTCGACCTTGACCTGCTGACCGACCCGGACGAGGACCTCCTCGACGGTGCCGTCCAGAGGGGCCGTCAGGGTGTGCTCCATCTTCATCGCCTCCACGACCACGAGGGGCTGACCCTTCGTGACAGGTGTACCCGCCTCGGCGTGCACCGCGATCACGCTGCCCGGCATCGGGCTCGTCACGTCCCCGTCGTGCGCGTGCGCGTCGTCGGCGCGCAGCGTGCGCGGCTGCTCGTGCAGCGGCCAGGCAGCGCCCTGCGCACCGACCCACACGGTCTCTCCGTCAACCGCGACGTGCCAGCTGGTGGTGCGCCCCTCCAGGGTCACGTCGACGCGGTCGTCGTGCACCCGGGCGCTCACCGTGACGGGGTCTGCGTCGTCGACGCGCAGCTGGTCGGCGCGCAGTACGAGGCTCGCTGAGCGGCCTCCGGGCAGGGCGAGCAGCCACCGGCGGGCGGCCGGGCCACCGGGACGCCAGGCGCTGCGCCAGAGGTCGTCGGCCGGTTCGCGCAGCGCGTAGGCGGCCAGCGCCTCCACCGGCACGTCGTCGACGGTCAGCTCATCGAGGTGGCGCTCGATGAAGCCCGTGTCCAGGTCTCCGGCCTGCACCTCGGGACGCTGCAGCAGGGTGCGAAGGAACGCCGTGTTGGTCGGGACGCCGAGCACGACCTGCTCACCGAGCGCGTGGTCGAGCCGCTTCAGCGCGGTGCCGCGGTCCGGCCCCCAGGCGATGACCTTGTTGAGCATCGGGTCGTACGTGCTGCCCACCGCGGTGCCCTCGACCAGGCTGCTGTCGACCCGGATGTGCTCGCCGGCCGGCTCGTGCAGGAGCAGCACCCGACCGCCGCTGGGGAGGAAGCCGCGGCTCGGCTCCTCCGCGTAAGTCCGCACCTCGATCGCGTGCCCGTGCAGCTGCACGTCGTCCTGGGTGAACCCGAGGGGGAGACCGGCCGCGATCCGGACCTGCTGCTCGACGAGGTCCTCGCCCGTGACGAGCTCCGTGACGGGGTGCTCGACCTGCAGCCGGGTGTTCATCTCCATGAAGAAGAACTCGTCGGGCTTGTCGGCGGAGGCGATGAACTCCACGGTGCCGGCGCCGACGTAGTCGACCGAACGCGCGGTGGCGCACGCGGCCTCGCCGATGCGCCGACG
>JBHEMB010000029.1:0-5004 GCA_046262855.1 Mycobacteriales bacterium
GCCTCGCGCAGCGTGGTCCCGAGAGCGGCCAGCAGCTCATCGGCCACGACATGACCGTGGGTGTCGTTGGCGCGCTTGAAGTCGTCGAGGTCGAGCATCAGCATGCCGAGGGGACGATGGCTGCGGTGCGCCCGGGCGACCTCCTCCTCGACCCGTTCGACGAACACGGCGTGGCACAGGCATCCGGTGAGGCCGTCATGGCTGGCCTGCCAGCGCAGCTGGTCAGTGAGCACTCCCTGCGCCTCCAGCGACGCCCGCAGCCGGCCGGCGGTGAGCGCACAGGTCGCCGCGATGACGGCGAGCGCCGTGGCGGTGAGGATCGCCGTCCACGAGCCGGGGGAACCGGTCAGGCAGGTCAGCAGGTAGCAACCGATCGTCGCCAATCCCATCAGCATCGCCCCGCCGCGCCCGAACCCGCTCGCCGTGAACACGAGGGAGGCCGTGAAGAGCATTGCCAGTGGCGAACGCGCTCCGGTGTCCAGCAGCGCGGTGCCCGTGACCGCCAGCAGCAGGGACGCGCTCCAGCCGTAGAGGTAGGGCTCCCGGCCGGGACCGGTCAGCACCCGCATGACCGGGGCGCTGACGATGAGCGGGCAGGTGACCAGCGCGAGGATCCCGATGAGCACGATCGCGAGGCGGTGCGGCCCGGACCAGGTGGTCAGCGAGTACGACAGCCCGACCACCGAGCAGAACGCCGTCGAGGCGGCGCCCAGGCGGACATGACCGCGCCAGAAACTGCTCTGGAAGTCGGCTGGGTCGACAGGCACGTTCAGCAGATCGGTACCGTCCGAGGCCCGCTGTCGGGCTGAGAGCCACGTCACACTGCTCCGAACGGGTGAAGGATCCGGACAAGTCCGGCCCAGATCCGTACCGCGGCCACCTGCAGGTAGCTCAAGGGCACCGCCAGGGTGCGGCCGTCTTCCAGTTGCCCTCGGCGGTTACGAGGTCACTGCGCGGCCGCGTTCGCGCACGAGCATGCGAGCGTCCTCGGCCTGCGCTGACGCGGGGCTGGCTCCTGTCGGAGCCCGGTGGCAGGGTCACCGCATCTGATCCGAGAGGAGCCTCCATGCCCCACCGTGACACACCCTGGCCCGCAGGCACCCCGTGCTGGGTCGACTACGGCGCTGCCGACCTCGAGGCCGCGAAGGCGTTCTACGCCGAGCTGCTGGGGTGGAGCTTCGAGGGCGGCGACCCCGAGTACGGCGGATACCTCACCTGCCTGGCCGACGGCCGCGCGGCTGCAGGGATGGCGCCGCAGCAGGACCCGAACGATCCGCCGAAGTGGATGACCTACTTCGCGAGCGACGACGTCGACGCGACCGCCGCGCGCGTGACTGCGGCGGGCGGCACGCTGCTCGTGGAACCCATGGATGTCGGGCCGATGGGGCGGATGATCGTCGTCCGTGACCCCGAGGGTCACGTCTTCGGAGTCTGGCAGGCCGGCCAGCACCTCGGCGCGCTGATCTACAACGAGCCCGGGGCCCTCATCTGGAACGAGGCGGCGGTCGAGGACCTCGCGGCCGAGAAGGCCTTCTACACGGAAGTCTTCGGCTTCCGGTTCGACGAGATGGAGGGGATGGGCGGGTACTCGACGTTCACCACGGGGGGCGACGTCCTCGGCGGGCTCGGCGGCGTCAGTCCCGGCGCACCGAAGGGGTGGACCGCCTGCTTCCGCGTCTCCGACGTCGACGCCGCCGTCGCCCTCGTCGAAGCCGGTGGCGGCAAGGTCACGCTGGCTGCACAGGACACGACCTTCGGGCGCTTCGCCGTGGTCCGGGACGCCTGGGGCGCAGCCTTCTCAATGATGCAGACGAGCTGACTCTGCTGTACCGATTGGCACTATGCCGATGAGAACTATGCCGACTGGTATAGGCTGGCTGGTATGGTCAACGCATGGCCAACCCGTTCCACTACGGGACCCCCGTCGCGGGGGCGCAGTTCGCCGGCCGCACCGAGGAGCTGAGGGCGCTCATCGCGCGGATGCGGGACGGCATCAACGTGGTCGTCGCGTCCCCGCGGCGCTACGGCAAGACCTCGCTCATCACGAAGGCCGCGTTGGAGCTGGAGCGCTCCGGCGCGGCCGTGGTGCAGGTGAACGTGCTGCGCTGCCGCGACCTGCCTACGTTCGCGTCCCAACTGCTCACGCACGCCTATCGGGCCCGGCACGGCGGTTGGCACCGGCTCAAGCACGGTGTGCCGGACTTCGTGCGGCGCTTCCGGATCACGCCCGGCCTCGGCTTCGATGCCACCGGCTCACCACGCTTCACGTTCGCCCCGACGATGACCGCAGCGGATGCAGACGCCGTCATCGCGGATGTGTACGCCCTGCTTGCGGAGCTGTCCGCGAAAGGCCCGGCGGTGCTCGTGCTCGACGAGTTCCAGGCCATCACGGACCTGGGGGAGCACCTGCCCGGGCTGCTGAAGGCGTTGGCGGACGAGCACCCCACCGTCTCGCTCGTCGTGGCCGGCTCGAAGAAGCACCTCATGGAGCGGCTCGTCACCACCCGGGACGCGCCCTTGTTCGGGATGGCCGAGCACCTCGCCCTCGACGTCTTGCCGGCGGACGTGATGACCAGCTTCCTGGTACGGCGGTCGCGCGCCGGTGGAAAGGACCTGCCGCGGCCGGTAGCCCAGCTCGTCGTCACCCTCGCGGGGCCGGTGCCCAACGACGTGCAGCACCTCGCCTACGAGGTGTTCGACGTCGCCGGCGCGACCATCACCGAGGCTGACGTGCACCGTGGGCTGACGCGTGCCGTGGAGCACGAGGCCGGCCTGCACGCGGACCGCTTCGAGGCACTGGCCGCCGGGCAGCGCCGGGTCGTCGCCGAGCTGGCGCTGACGCCCACCTCACAACCGCTGTCGGCCGCCTTCGTCCGGGCGGTGCGGCTGGCGAACAGCTCCTCCGTGCGCAAGGCGCTCGAGGCCCTGCGCGCGAGCGAGCTGGTGGTCGTCCGGGACGGCGTCTACCAGGTGGCGGACCCCTTCTTCGCCGCCTGGCTACGAGCCTGAGCCCATGCTTCTCGTTGACGGCGCCAACGTCGTCGGTTCCCGTCCCACCGGCTGGTGGAAGGACCGCGCTGCCGCGGCCCGAGTTCTCTTCGACCAGCTGAGGACAGCGACGAGGGAGGGGCGGATCGTGCAACCGGTCGTGCTCGTCCTGGAGGGGCGTGCCCGTCCCGGGGTCGACGAGGGCACCGTGGACGGCGTGCAAGTGGTGCATGCCGCGGGAGAGGGTGACGACACGCTGGTTGATCTAGCCGCGGCAGCAACGGAACAGGTCACCCTCGTGTCGGCCGATCGCGCGCTGGCCGAGCGAGTGCGAGACGTCGGTGGAGACGTCGTGGGACCTCGCTGGCTCCTGGACCGGCTGACGTCCTGACGTGGCTCAGGTTGCACCGCCTCACGGGCTGGCTCAGCGCAGTGCCCGTCGTTGTGCCTTCGCCTCGTACATCGCGGCGTCGGCCCGGGCCAGGATCTCCAAGGCAGTCAGGCGGGGGTCGACCGCGACGACGCCCACGGAGCAACCGATGCTGACTGCAACGGCACTGAGCTGGTAAGGGTCGCTCAGTGCCTGTTCGACGCGCGCAGCCACGGCGGGCAAGGGGTTGTCCGTGGCGGGGAGGTCGGTGAGCAGCAGCACGAACTCGTCGCCGCCGAACCGTGCCACTGAGTCGCCGCTTCGGGTCAGGCTGGACAGCCGCGCCGCGACCGCGGTGAGCAGCTCGTCGCCGACGCTGTGGCCGTGGCTGTCGTTGATGGCCTTGAACCCGTCGAGATCGAGGAACAGCAGGGCGGCGCTGCTGTCGGGGTCGCCGAGCTGTTGGGTGAGCCGTCGGCCGAGAACGTCCCGGTTAGGCAGGTCGGTCAGCGCGTCATGGGTGGCGCGCCGTTCGAGCTCTTGCTCGGCGTGGTAACGGTCCGTGATGTCACGGGACGTCGTCAGGATCTCGCTGTGGCCGCGCTGGGTGGGAACGGCGCGGGAGATGGTCTCCATCCTGCGATAGCTGCCGTCGCGGTGCCGAAGGCGCCGGGTGGAGGTCACGGGCTCGCCGCGGCTGGCCAGGGAACCGGCGACTGATCCGACGTCGTCGGGGTGCCGAAAGCTCGCCGACGAGCGGCCGAGCATCTCCTCGGCACGCCACCCCAGCAGTGCGGTGACCGAGGGGGAGACGTAGCGGATGATGCTGCGCTCGTCGAGGCGGCAGATGAGGTCGTTGGAGTTGTCGAGCACGAAGCGCAGCTCTTCAAGGGCAGCCTGCTGCTTCGCATGCTGGGCGGCGATTGTCTCCGCGACCAGCACCCAGACCGTGACCATCAACGCGACGGCCTCCGGTCGCAGCGGGCTGGGGTTCGGGACAGACAGCATCCCGCCCAGGTAGCTGACCAGTGCGCACGGCACGACGGGCAGGCTCGCCCCGCGCGGGAAGTAGCTGCCAACCCACACGAAGAGCAGCGTGAAGACCAGGCTCGGTGTGCGCGGCGGCAGCAGACCGATGGCGGTGCACCAGCCCACAAGCCCGACGGTCGGTGCTGTCAGCAGCAAGCAGCGCCAGCCTGGCCAACGCCCCCAGGGCAGCAGCCGACACACCGCGGCCATGCCCAGGTCGAGGCAGCCAACGGTCAGCGACTGCCGGATCGACACGGAAGCGTCTGGTGCTGCCGGCGCGAACACCGCGACAACGCTGAGGATCGCGAATGCCAGGTACAGGCGTCCGAGCGCACGTGCCGCTGGCTCAGGGTTCACCTCGGTCTGATCGGCGCAGTCAACCGATTGGTGAAGCACCCACGAGCTCTCGGCTCACAAATGCCTCAGAGGTACTAGACGCTCAGGTCACTTGCGGTGGGGCGGGTGCAGCCGAGACAGGCTGCGTCACCAGACCGAGCCTCCAGGAGCGACGGGGCTTTCGGGAGCCGGTCTGCGCCGTCATAGTTCCGGGCACGGCGCTCTGCCCTTCTGTTCAGACCGGTGGCGCTCCTCGGTGGGTGACGTCATGGCGGCCATCA
>JBHEMB010000030.1:0-2766 GCA_046262855.1 Mycobacteriales bacterium
TCGCGGGTCATCACAGCTATGTGGGCGAGCACACCGGCCTGACCATCGACCTGACTTCGTTCAGCCGCCTGCGTGCACCCAACGCTGACTCGTCCGGCACTGTGATGGGCTGACGTGCGATACATCGTCATGGGCGCCGGAGCCATCGGAGGGGTCATCGGCGCTCGACTCCACCAGGCGGGGGAAGACGTTGTGCTCATCGCGCGTGGGCGACAACTGCACGCGCTGCAGAGCAGCGGACTCACACTCAAGGACGAACTCGGGCACACCTCGCTGTCGATCCGTTGCGTTGGTGCCCCGAGCGACATCACCTGGCGTTCCGACGACGTGACGCTGCTGACCGTCAAGAGCCAGGACACGTCCGCGGCGCTGAGTGATCTCGGCGCCGCGGCGAGCCCGGACATGCCGTTGATCTGCGCGCAGAACGGCGTCAGCAACGAGCGACAGGCTCTCAGGCTGTTCGCCCGCGTCTACGGTGCCTGCGTGAACTGCCCAGCCGACAACCCCCGGGCCGGTGGTGTTGCGACCATGACCGTTCCCACCGGAATGCTCGACATCGGACGATTTCCCCAAGGTCGCGACGCCTTCAGTGACGACCTCGTCGGTACGCTGCGACGCGCCACGTTCGACGCACAGGCAGTCGACGACGTGATGGCCCGCAAGTACAGCAAGCTGCTTCTCAACCTCGCAAACGCGGCAAGGATCACGTGCCGTGATGAGCCGTCCGTCCACGACGTCATTCAGCTCGCGATCGCCGAGGGCAAGGCATGTCTGGAGGCCGCGGACATCAGCTACGTCCCGCCTGAAGAAGCACTGGAGGTGAGGCGGGCACGCTTACGGCCCCACGGGGAACGCGACGAAGAGGCCCACCCTGACTGGCGGTTGCGGCAAGAACGCACCTGGGCTTCGGAAGCCGACCACCTCAACGGCGAGATCGTGCTGCTGGGTCGCGAGCACGGCGTCGCCACCCCGATCAACGCAGCCCTTCAAGCCCTCGCCAGACGGGTAGCCCACGGCGCTGGTCCGGGGCTTGCTTCCGCTACCGACATCCTCTCAGGGGTCCAACATGATCGTGCCCACCGCCACTGACGTCCGGGAGGCCGCGGCCGCCCTCATTCCCTATGTCGCTCGGACGCCTGTTCTTCGTTCCGACGCGCTGGATGCAGCAGCTGGGTGCCATATCGTGGCCAAGGCTGAATGCCTTCAGATCACTGGATCGTTCAAGGTCCGTGGGGCCCTGAACCGAATCCGGGCGCTCACTCCGGAGCAGCGGTCGGCAGGACTCATCACCATCAGCGCTGGAAACGCCGCGTTGGGTGCCGCGCATGCGGCGAAGGAGTTCGGTGCCCGGCTCACGGTCGTGATGCCCGAGAGCGCCGTGCCCGAGAAGCTGGCAGCAGTGGAGGGTTATGGCGGAGTCGTCGTCAAGGAGGGCATCACCAGTGCCACCATCGCCTTCGAACGTGCCGCGCAGCTGCAAGCGGAGCAGGGCCTGACCCTCGTTCACCCTTTCGACGATCCGATGGTGGTCAGTGGTGCAGCCACGGCGACGCTGGAGCTCCTGGAGGACAACCCGGCGATCGACCGCTTGTACGTACCGTGCTCCGGTGGCGGGCTGCTGTCAGGAGCCCTCCTCGCAGTGGCGACACTGGGAGCGGACGTCACGGTCATCGGCGTTCAGCCGGAGGGCTCTGACGGCATCGTGCGCTCTTTGGCCGCTGGGGAGCCCACGGCCGTGCCGCATGTCTCCACCGTCGCAGACGGGCTCACTGCACCGCGACCAGGCGCCCTCAACTTCGCCATCATCCGCGATGCCGGGATCTCGATCCGGACGGTCTCAGACGATCAGATCCTCGCTGCCATGCGGGTGACGACGCGGGCGCTGCGCGTGGTGCTCGAACCGGCCGCGGCGGCAGGCGTCGCTGGGCTGCTCGCGGACCCCGACCGGTCGTCCAGGACCAGTGCGGTCCTGCTCTCGGGTTCCAACGTCAACTGGGAGCTGCTGGCGAAGACGGTCTGCTGACGCCGTACAGGTCGACTACCCGACTCGGTCGCCACTCTTGCTGGCCAGCTGCTTGCGGTGCGCCTCCACCGAACGAGCCAAGGAGGCGAACAGGCCCAACCAGATCCCCGCAAACAAGAGCACACCAACCGCGGTCTTGTCTCCGGTCGTCGCGCTGGCGAGCAGGGCTGCCGCGGCCAGGGCAGCGACGGTGCCGAAGAACAGCACCCAGTCATCAACGAGCAGTCCGAGGAGCTCCTCGCCTGCAGCTCTGATCGCCTTGGGTGCGCGACCGAAGGGAGACGTCACGGCGTTCCTCCAACAGGAAGGCTGATGAACTGCCTACGCACCAGGGTCACAGCGAGGCCAGAGAGCGCCGCCGTCGCGGCGAGCAGGACCAGGAGCGAGGTTGCGTCGCCGGGCCACGAGACGCCCAGACCTTCGCCGGTCCAGAAGGTCCCGAAGGCGGACAACATCCCTCCCACGAAGAACTTCAGGGTGTTCTCCGGGACACGGCTCAACGGCTGACGTACAGCAAAGCCGGCGCCGACGACCACGACGAGGGCCGCGGCTGCCCCCACGCACGCGCCGGTCAGCGCCGAGCCGCCCTTGGCCCCGAGGGCCAGGACGATGAAGACCACCTCGAGTCCCTCAAGGGCGGTCGCCTTGAAGCTGATGGCGGCACCGGCCCAGTCGAACCCCTGGCCGCGAGCAAGTCCAGACAGCGTTCGTCGCTGCCGCTCGAAGATCAGGGTCTCGTCGTG
>JBHEMB010000031.1:0-9094 GCA_046262855.1 Mycobacteriales bacterium
CAAGAAGGCCGAGTCGCGCCAGCAGGAGGTCTCGGAGCTGTCGCGGTCGCTGAAGCTGCTGGCCAAGGAGCTCGAGGTGCCGGTCATCGCGATGAGCCAGCTGAACCGTGGCGCCGAGCAGCGCACCGACAAGAAGCCGATGCTGTCCGACCTCCGCGAGTCAGGCTGCCTGCCCGCCTCGACGCGGATCCTGCGGGCCGACACCGGCGCCGAGACGACGATGGGAGAGCTGTTCGCGACCGGCGCCACCGACGTACCCGTCTGGTCGCTCGACGACTCCCTCCGCTACGTCCGCCGCCCTCTCACGCACGTGTTCTCGACAGGGACGCGCGAGGTGTTCCGGTTGCGGCTCGCCTCCGGCAAGTCGGTACGTGCGACGGCGAACCACCCCTTCCTGACGTACGACGGTTGGCGCGCGCTCGAGGACCTGCAGCCGGGTTCGCGGGTAGCCGTGCCGCGGCACATCCCCGCGCCGGAGCACGAGACGGCCTGGACGTGCGAGCGGGTCGAGCTGACGGCGCTCCAGCTGGCGACGGGGCGAGGCGTGCCGGACGAGGTCTTCGCGCTCCCCAAGCGACACCTGCGCGACCTGCTCCGCACCACTCTCGACGCGACCCGCGTCGGAGCCGGCCGCAGCTACGCGATGCGCTCTGCCAGCAGCGCCGACCTGGTGAGCCGGCTGCTCCTCCGCTTCGGCATCAGCAGCCAGCTCACCGATCCCGGGCTCGGTCGGGTCCTGCTCACCGTGATCGACCCCGATGACGTGGCGCGGCTGCAGGGCCAGATCGAGAGCGGCCTGTTCGGTGCAGCAGCGCGGGATGCCGTGCTCGCGGCGATGCCACGCCAGCACGTCGAGGAGCGGTTGCGCGACAGACTCACCGAGGCGATCACCGGCGGGTCGCTGGGCGGAGTGGCCACCGCGCTCGGGACGGAGCAGCTGGACCTGGAAGCGACCAACGACGTGCTCTGGGACGCCGTCGTCGGCATCGACCCAGACGGTGTCGAGGAAGTCTTCGACGCGACCGTCGTCGGCACCCACAACTTCATCGCCGACGGCATCGCGGTGCACAACTCCATCGAGCAGGACGCGGACATGGTGGTCCTGCTGCACCGCGAGGATGCCTACGAGAAGGAGAGCCCGCGTGCCGGCGAGGCCGACTTCATCGTGGCCAAGCACAGGAACGGGCCAACGGCCACGATCACGGTCGCGTTCCAGGGTCATTACAGCCGTTTCGTGGACATGAGCTCGAGCTGATTGCTGCCGAGCACCCGGCCCAGTGCGCGTCTACCCCACGACACGCCGGCGCGTCGCGAGGGTGATCACGCAGTGGCCGTCGCCACCGGTGCAGAAGGCGGCGACCGAGCGCTAGGTTCGCGACGTGCGCGAGCTCGTTGACCGGGTGCGACAGCTCTGCCTTGCCTTCCCCGAGGTCACGGAGAAGCTGAGCCACGGTGCGCCGTCGTTCTTCGTGGGCAAGCAGTTCGCGGTCGTGTGGGCCGACGGTCATCACGACAACCACTTCCCGCACCTGTGGTGCGCCGCGCCGCAGGGGGCGCAGGAGGAGCACGCCGACGATCCGACGTTCTTCCGTCCGCCGTACGTCGGTCATCGCGGCTGGCTCGGCGTACGACTTGATGGTGACGTGGACTGGAACGAGGTGGGCGAGCTGCTCGAGGACGCTTACCGGACGGTGGCCCCGGCGCGACTGCTGAGGCAGCTGTGAGGCGCGTCGTCCTGCTGATGTCGATGAGCGTCGACGGGTACATCGCGGCACCGGTCGGTGACCTGACCTGGCACCGGGTCGACGACAGCTGCGCACAGGACCGGACACCACCGAGCCCATGCTCGAGTTCTCCACGATAAGGCCAAAGGTCGTGTACTCGCGCACGCTGGAATCCGCGGCCTGGAACACGACCGTGGTCCGCGAGGTGGTGCCCGACGAGGTGCGGGCGATGAAGGAGGCTTCCTGAGCGCAGGCTCCTCTATCACCGATCAGATCAGCGGAGCCTGGCGACGATCGGCAGTCGCGAACGCACCGACACGCCCACGAGCAGGCCGGTGAGCAGAGGCAGGGCAAGCACGATCGCCCCCACCAGCAGCCAAGGCACGTCCAGGAAGTGCGTGGCCTCCCCTTGGTACCAGCCGCTCCGGTCCGTCAGGGGATAGCTGACAGCGATCCCCGGGATCAGCCCGACGACCGCTCCGAGTACCGCGCCGCTGAGCCCGATCACGGCGGCGAACGAGGCCGCGACCAGTCGTCGCGAGACGGGCGATGCTCCGACGGCTGAGAGCGTGGCGAGATCCGGCCCGGCGTCGGACAGGGCGAGGAACGTCGCCGTGACGGTGCCGACTGTCATGAGGACCGCGCCGACCAGGCCGAGGACGAGGAGTGCCGTGGCAGTGCCTCGATCTCCGCGGTAGCCGCGTTCGACGTACAGCGAGGACTCCTCTGTGATCGCGGCGATGGCTTCACTGACGTTCTGCTCGGCGTCCTTGCTGATCGGTCCCTTCACCGCCAGGCCGCTCACCTGCGGGGTGAGCCCCAGACGGGCGGCCACGGCCGGAGCGACCACGGCCTGAGCCCGTGCTTGCGACGTGGCGACGAAGAGCGCGGGGACCGCCGTCAACTGCGCCGTCTGCACGGGCGTCCCTTCCGGGGAGGTGCGTGAGACCTGAAGGTCGACCGTCTCCGAGGACACGGGGATGTCGGTGAAGATGACAGCTCCGCCTTGTCCCAGCACGTGTGCCGCCGCCTGCTGCGATGGCGCTGGTAGGCCCAGAGCGAGTGGGGGCATCGCCTGGTCGACGAGGACGCTGGAACCGAGGATGCTGCTGAAGCTGGTCGAGACGGGCCGGTGGTTGGCCTCGAAGGAGTACGAGAGATTCGTCGCTCCCCGCTGGACGGGTAGACCGCGCACGACGACGCGCTCGTTGCTGGGCAGCGCTCGCGCAACCGCGTCGGCGAGAGGCAGCCACTGCCCGCTTCCGCCAGGTGCGCTCACGAAGCCAGTTCCCATGGGCAGCATCGGTTGGTAGGTCTCCCGGTACTCTGCCGCGTCGCTGCTGGCCGCGATGCCAAGCGCGACCACTCCGACGACCGTGGCCGCGACGGCCGCGACGGCCGGCACTGTGCGGGCGCGGTTGCGGGTGGCGTCGCGCAAGGCATAGCGCAGCGGCAGCGGCAGCAGCTTCCCGAACCAGGCGAGTCCGAGCAGGAAGACTGGGATCAGGAAGATCATGCCGAGCACTGCGACGACGGCGCCGCAGGCGATGACGAACTCGCCACCGGCCCCCTGTGCCGCGCCCTGGCCCGACACCGCGCTGCCCACCCCGAGGAGCACGAGGCCCAGCAGCGGTGACCCTGGCCGCGGACGGGGCTCGCCCCTTCGACCGGACAGCACCGCGACGACGCTTTGCCGTGAGACCAGCCGGGCGGGTACGGCGGCAGCGAGCACGGCGCTGACGAGGCCGAACAGCGCGATCCCTGTGGTGTGCCACCACACCACCTGAAAGGGCCCGAAGAACGACGAGCTCCTGGACTCGGCGACTGGTACGGCGGCTGCTGCGGCGGCGATCCCCAGCGCGACCCCCGTCGCGGCGCCTGCCGTGCCGAGTACCACGCCCGTGGACAGCACCACCCGGCGCAGCTGTCGGTTCGTGGCCCCGTTGGCGGCGAGCAGGGCGAGGTTGCGTGACTGCCCGCGCGCCCCCACCGCGAAGGCCGGGCCGGCGAGCAGCACCACCTCGAGCAGCGCCATGACCACGACCAGACCGACGACCGCGAAGGTGGACTCGCCGAGGCCCGAGCTGAAGGCTGCCTCCGCCGGAATCTCTGAAGCCGAGGGCGGATGCAGCAGCACGTGGCGGCTCAAGACGGCCGCCCCGGCACGGTTGAGCCGTCGGACGTCCTCCCACAGGACGGGCCGGCCCGCGTCCACGAACCACGCCGGCGGTGCTTGCGTCGAGGGCAGCTTCAGCGCGCCTGGCATCGCCCACACCCGAGCCGGCTCGCGGCTTTGCGCGTCCTCGACGATCCCCACGACTGTGAAGGCACGTCCGGAGGTGAGCACCAGCACGCCGCCCAGGGCGGTGCCACGGCTCGCCAGCAAGGGGTTGACGGCGACCTCGTCATCGCGCGCCGGCAGCCTCCCGCGGACGACGTGGGCCAGGCCGCGAACGAGCGGGTCCCGCAGGTCGACCTCCTCGCCCTGGGCCCGCGCGACGCCCCTGGTGGTGCGCAACCGCACGTTCCCTTCGAGGCGTGCGACTGCGCGGACCTGGGTGCCCAGCAGCGCGGAGATGCGGGCCGGTCCCGGCGTACCTCCCTCGGCGGCGAGTGGCGCTCCGCTGGTGGCAAGTCCGTCGTTGGGGTCTGCCCGCTGCCACACCTCGCCGCCCGTAAACGTGACCACCGCGTCCGCGGTTCCCACGCGGCGGTCGAGTGCCTCGGCCCCGCTCACATCAGCGGTCTGCAGGACGATGTCCGCCGCGGTCACCCCGAAGACGGGCAGGGCGATCATGAGCAGCACCAACGCCGTACGCCGTCGCGTGCGTCGCGCGTCGCGTCGTGCCAACCTCAACGTCACGCGCCAGTCGCGAAGGCGGCTCACCCCGTAGACCCAGCGGTGAGCACCGACTCGGGGGCATCGGCGGACGTCTCGTCGATGACAGCACCATCACGCAGGAAGATCACCCGGTCGGCCCAGGCCGCATGCTGCGCCTCGTGGGTCACCAGCACTCCGGCTGCTCCGGCGTCGCAGCGGCCACGGAGCAGCCGCATCACCTGCTCCCCCGTGTCCGTGTCGAGTGCTCCCGTGGGCTCGTCGGCCAGGATGAGTCGCCTCTCTCCCACGACCGCCCGCGCGAGGGCGACCCGCTGCTGCTGGCCGCCGGACATGTCGTCGGGATAGCGACCGGCCAGGTCGGCGATCCCGAGTTCTTCCAGCGCAGCCAACGCCGACCTGCGGGCTGCCTTCCGTGCGGCGCCGTCCAGCTCTCGAGGCAGCGACACGTTCTCGATGGCGGTCAGCGCCGGGATCAGGTTGAAGTCCTGGAACACATAGCCGACTGACGTACGCCGGAGCCTCGCGCGGCCCTTTGCTCCCAGGCGCGCCAGGTCCTGGCCCTCGACTTCGATGGCACCTGTCGTCGGTTCGTCGAGGCCGCCGGCCAGCGTCAGCAGGGTCGACTTGCCGGAGCCGGACGGGCCCATGACCGCGACCAGCTCGCCAGCTTGAACAGCGAGGGAGACGGCGCGCAGCGCATGGACTTCGGTGGCTCCGCGCCCATGCACCCGGGACACTTCGCGCAGGGACAGGACACTCATCGGGTGCGCTCCTTCGGGGCGGTGCTGACGGGGTGGCTCGACGTCTTCGCGCTCCTCCGCAGACGTCCCTCGCAGTGATCGAGCCAGCGGAGCTCGGCCTCGGCCGCGAAGACCAGCGAGTCGAGGACCAGGCTCCACGCCAGGTCAGCGGTCGCCAGCGGCTCCGCGGCTCGGGACGTCCTCTTCAGGCGTGTGTAGTCCTGCAGCGCGGTCATGGTCGCGGTGCGTTGCGTCTGGATCAGGGCCCCGACATCGACACCCGGGACGGTCACCGCGAGGGAGAGCTTGATGACCAGCTCGTCTCGGGGCGGCTGATTTCGGCCGGTCGGCGTCGTGAACCAGGCGCGGACAGCCGCGCGTCCCGCGTCGGTCGCCTCGTAGAAGACATGACCCTCGGCGTCCTCGCCGCGTCCCTCGACCAGCCCGTCCCGCTCCAGCCGCGCGAGCGTCGTGTAGACCTGCCCGACGTTCAGCGGCCAGGTCGACCCGGTCCGGTGCTCGAACTCGGAGCGGAGCTGGTAGCCGTACATCGGCCCCTGCTCGAGCAAGGCCAGCAGCGCGTGCTTCACCGACATGGCGCCCCCCTGTGGTTACTGCGTATGCATACCACGTATGCACGCATTGACAGGAGTCAGGCTATTTGCAATGGTCGAATACAAATCGGGGGAACGTGATGACGGTTCGGGCACGGCTGGCACCGCTGCTCGCCGTCGTCGGCCTGGTCGGCAGTGCCCTCTCCGCGCATGCGGCCGGACCCGCCGCGCAGAGCGCCCACTGCGTGGCGCCCCTGGGATGCGGCGACGACCTGCGTGAGGCCCTCGACCTCGAGACCCGGATGAACGATCACCTCTGGTACGGCCTGGCCCTGCCCGTGGACTACAACACGGCGGACAGGCTGCCTGGCGACATCGCCACTGTCGGTCCTGCCTGGGGGGATGCCGGTCTGTGGAGCGGCACCTACCTCGCCGCCGAGTCCTACCGGTACGCCGTCGCACGAGACAGGCTCCACAGCGGCGGCCAGCGCGCGTTCTGGAGGGACCAGCGCGAGGAGGCCAAGGCGCGCGTTGACGAGCTGCTGTCGCAGGTCGACCTGCGTACCCAGATCGCGCGGTCCTGGCAGACCCAGCAGTCGCCGTCGGTCGGGTCAGGCACCCCTCCTGCCGTGAGCTTCGGTGGTGGCGTGGTGCCTGGCGAGGCGGGGATGCTGATGTTCTCGTGCGCCCCGGAGCAGGCCCCGGCGGGTCGTGGCATGCCTCGGAACTCCGACGTTCGGGGCCCGTTCGTGTGGCACGGCGTTGGTCGTCCGGCCCGGCTCGCGCAGCCGGACGGGAACTACGTCTGCGAGGCCTCAACCACGCGCGACGCCTACGCCGGAACCTTCTTCGGGCTGCTCACTGCTTTCGACCTGGTCGGTCCGGACGACCCCTCCGTGCGGGACCTGATCCGCGACGACATCCTCGCGATGGCGGACTTCCTGCTGAAGTACGGATGGAACTACGCCCACCCGCACGGAGACGTCGCACTGCCGCCCTTCGGAGACGTCTACGACAACTTCCTCACGCCGATCATGGTGATCTCGCCGAACTACCGGCTCGGGATCTCCCAGGCCGCCAAGCACGTGGCCGAGGTGGCCGGCCCGGCGGACGAGAAGCAGAAGTGGCAAGCGGTCTGGCAAGAGGAGCTCGCGACCCAGTCCCCGTCCGACATCATCGCGGGAGAGGTCAACGACCCGACCCCGACGGGCGGCTACTACGGGCTGAACCTGTCCCACCTGATCGACTCGTCCCTCGTGCGCCTGGCGGCGAACCCGGTCGAGCGGGACATGCTCGTGCGCGACTTCAGCGTCATCGACCGGCAGACGTCCGACGACAACAACGCCTTCTTCGAGTCAGTGACCTTCGCCATGGGTGGCGAGGCTGAGCGGCGGGACAAGGCGATCACCCACCTCCGGCAGTGGCGCGACTACCGTGCTCGCATCGACGAGGGGGGTGTCACCGATCTCACGAACCAGTGCGGTGCCGCCCTCACCTGCGTCCCGCAGGATCAGTGGGACCTCATCGTCGACGGGCCGAGTGGCGAGTTGCGCACCACCATCCCCGGGAGCTCGACGACGCCGCGGTCGGTGGAGCCGATCCCGATCAAGGACCGGGCCCCCGCCGACTTCCTGTGGCAGCGCTCGCCGTTCACTGACCTGACCGGCAGTGTGAGCGCGACCCACGAGGAACCCGGCATCGACTACCTGCTCCCCTACTGGATGCTCCGGTACAACACCGAGGTTTCCGTACCGGTACTGCAGCCTCTGCCCGTGTGGCCCGGGCCGCGCTACAGCGGCACCTGAGGGGGCTGAGTCCGCTCAGGCCCGCAGGGCATGGATCCGCCACCTGCCGGGGACGCCCTTGAGCTCGTGCTCGCCCCAGTCCTCGAAGACGTGGGTGGACCCGACGACGAGAGCGGGTACGGGCTCCGAGACGAGCACCTCTCCGGCCCCAGCCAGCGCGGCGACCCGGGCAGCGATGTGCACGGCCAGGCCAGTGATGTCCTCGGCCCGGAGCTCGACCTCGCCGGTGTGGATGCCGGCTCGGACCTCGATGCCGGCAGCCACCAGCGCGTCGCGGAGGGCCAGAGCGCACTGCAGGGCGGCGCTCGGACTGGCGAAGGTCGCCAGGAAGCCGTCACCGGTCGCGCTGATCTCGCGGCCGCCGTACCGGGCCAACTGCAGGCGCACGATCTGGTCGTGGCGTTCGAGCAGGTCGCGCCAGCGCTCGTCGCCGAGCTCTGCCACCCGGCTGGTCGAGCCGACGATGTCGCTGAAGAGCATGGTGGCGAGGACCCGCTCGACACCTGAGCCGCTACGAACGCCGGTGACGAACTCCTCGATCTCGTCGAGCATCCTGCCGGTCTCGCCGACCCAGAAGAGCAGGTCCGCACCAGGCAGCTCGATGAGCCGTGCGCCGGGGATGTGCTCGGCGAGGTAGCGGCCGTGGCCAGGCCCGAAGCCCGGCACCGGGTTATCGGTGCGGGACACCACGAGCACCGGCAGGGCCAGTCGTGGAAGGAGGTCACGGACGTCATCGAGACCGTTGATCACGAGCATGGCATTGGCCATCGCCGGCGTGGCCGCGAGGTTGCCGACGCGATCGAACCAGTTGCGGAACGCCTCGTCGCCAGACAGGCCGGGCGCCACGATCCCCAGGGCATCGAAGCCTTGATCGAGCGCGTCGGTCCTGGTCATGAGGGTGCGGAACTGCTCCGCCAGGTCGTCAGGGGCGCCATACGGGTAGTCCTCGGCGGCAACCCGACGTGCCGCGCCGTCGATGAGGACGAGGCCCTTGACCCGCTCCGGGGCGCGCAGTGCCAGCCGCACGGCCTCGCCGGTGGACAGGTAGGGCGCGATGACGACAGCTCGCTCCGAGCCGACCTCGTCGAGGACGACCAAGCCGTCCTCGGCCCACTGCTCCTTGGTGGGAGGGCTCGCGGCGGAGCCGCGGTCGGACATGCCCATGCCCCGATGGTCGAAGCGGATGAGCCGGCCGAAGGATGCGAGCCGGCGCTGGAACCGGGCCAGCGCTGGATCCTCGTCCAGGCACTCGATCGGGATGTTCAGCCCTGTGAAGAGCAGCAGGTCCACCGGTCCCTCACCCAGGACCTGGTAGGCGATGTCCACCTCGCCACCCGTGGCGTATCGGGTCCGCGGGCTCTGAGCCATGCCTCGGACGGTAGTGGGAGCCACCGTCGAGGCCAGCGGGTCGGGGGCAGCGAGGCACCCG
>JBHEMB010000032.1:0-9661 GCA_046262855.1 Mycobacteriales bacterium
GCGGTCACGAGGCCGGGCTTGGCGGCCACGACGGCGGGGATCACGTTGAACAGGCGCATAGCGGTGGCCTTGAGGCCGGCCGTGTCGTGGTAGCCGTCGCTGCCCAACAGCTGCATGTCGAGGGTGTAGTTGGGCTCGCCCGAGACGACCACGCGGTAGCAGCCCTGACCGGCCGGCTTGGGCCACGTCGCCCCGAGGTCGTCGTGCAGGCGCGTGACGTGCTCGAGGACGATGACGGCCTTGCCGTCGACCATGCCGCGCACCTCGAAGTGCAGGGCGCCGACGGTGCCCTCCTCGATCCGTCCGCTGTCGACGTCGAAGGCGAAGGGGGCGACCTCCTGCTCGTACCACTCCGTGATCTCGTCGAGCTCCACGTCGAGACCGGCCGCGAGCTGCGCGATCACGGAGCCCCACGCCATGGTCAGGACGCCCGGGTTCAGCAGGAAGCCGGTCTCACCGAGCGGCATCCCGAAGCCCATGACGTCGTGCAGGATCATCCACTGGTCGTAGGTGTTGTAGTTGAGCACCTCGACGCAGCGGACCTGCTCGATCCGCTCCGAGATCCCCGTCAGGACAAGGGGCAGCGCGTCGTTCGCGAACCCGGGATCGACGCCGTTGACGAACAGGGAGACACCGCCGTCGAGGGCCGCCTGCGTGACCCCCGCGGCAAGGTCGACGGCCACGCCGGTGGGGTACTGCAGGAACACGGGACCGCTCGCGACCACGTTGATCCCGGCGCGCAGCAGCTTCTCGATGTCGGCCAGCGCCTCGAAGATGCGGTTGTCGGCCATGGCGGTGTCGACGATGACGTCGGGTTGCAGGGCGAGGATCGCGTCGACGTCGTTCGTCGCCAGGACGCCCAGGGCGCGGCCGAGGCCGGCGAGCTCGCCCGCGTCGCGACCGGCCTTGTCAGGAGAGGACACCCAGACGCCCACGAGCTCGAGGTCAGGTCGCGCGTCGATGCCCGCGATCGCGTGCCTGCCGACATTGCCGGTCGACCAGGCGACGACCCGGATCACAGCTCAGGCCCAAGGTCCGGCAGCGCCATGTCGAGGTTCGGTACGGCGAGCCCGCCGGTTACCTCGAAGACGGATCCGGTGCAGTAGCCGCCCGCCGGCGACGCCAGGAACAGCACCGTCGCGGCGATCTCCTCGGGATCGCCGATGCGGCGCAGGGGGGTGCCGGACTCCATCTGCGACTTCAGGTTCTCGTCGCCCACCACGATCTCGAGCGCACTGGTGGCGATCGAGCCGACCGCGATGGCGTTGACCCGGACCCGAGGCGCGAGGTCCATCGCCGCCAGCTTCGTCCAGTGCGTGAGTGCAGCCTTGGCGGTCCCGTAGGCGACGAACCCGCGGCCAGTGACGGTGCCCATGACCGAGGAGATGTTCACCACGGACCCGCCCTCCTTGAGCAGGTGCGGCAAAGCCGCCCTCGTCAGGGCGTGCGCGGTCGAGACGTTCCAGTGGAACGCCTCCTCCAGGAACCGCGTCGAGGTCTTGGCGAACTCCCGCGGCATCGTGCCGCCCACGTTGTTCACCACGATGTCGAGCCGACCCAGCTCGGCGGCGGCCGTGTCCGCGAGACCGGCGACGGCGTCCAGGTCGCTCAGATCAGCGGGTACGACGAGCGCGCGACGGCCCATCCCGTCGATCTGCTTCGCGACCAGCTGCAGCTGATCGTCCGTGCGAGAGGAGATCAGGACGTCTGCCCCGGCCTCGGCGAGCGCGAGCGCGGACGCGGCACCGATGCCGCGGCCTGCGCCGGTGACGACGGCGACCTTGCCGTCGAGTCGGAACCTCTCGAGAACCACGGCGTACCTCCAGTCGGCGGGTGCCGGACGCTAGCGCACCCTCTGTAACACGTTCTAGTCTTGAGCGTCCCGATCACCGGGACGCGAGGGACGCGCTGGAACCGGCGGCCACCTACGGTCGGCGGACGAGCGCAGGGAGGTGCAGTGAGCGACAAGGTGCTGGAGGCGGTGCAGGACCTGCTGCCTGCTGTCGCCGCACGCGCCGATCGCTGCGAGGCCGAGCGCCAGGTCCCGTCGGAAACCATGGCCGAGCTCAAGGAGGCCGGCGTCTTCCGGATGCTCCAGCCGCAGCGCTGGGGCGGCCTGGAGACGGACCCGGTCGACTTCTACGAGGTCGTCCGGACGCTGGCCTCCGCGTGTGGCTCCACCGGCTGGGTCACCAGCGTGCTCGGCGTCCACCCGTGGCAGCTCGCGCTGTTCCCCGACCAGGCGCAGCGTGACGTCTGGGGGACTGACCCCGACACGCTCGTCAGCTCGTCGTACGCCCCGACGGGTCGGCTGACTCCCGTGGACGGCGGCTACGAGTGCACTGGTCGCTGGAGCTTCTCGTCGGGGTCGGCGCACTGCCAGTGGGTGCTGCTCGGCGCGATTGTGATGGGCGCTGAGGGGCAGCCGGTCGACTTCCTCACGATCCTCGTGCCCCGCAGCGAGTACCGCATCGAGGACGTCTGGGACGTCGTGGGGCTGCGCGGCACCGGGTCCAACGACATCGTCATCGACAAGGTCTTCGTGCCGGCCCACCGCACGCTGTCGTTCAACGACGTGAGCTCGCTGCGCTGCCCAGGACAGGCGGAGAACACGTCCCCGCTCTACAAGCTCCCCTTCGGGACGGTGTTCAGCTACACGATCACGACGCCGATCATCGGTATCGCCACCGGCGCCTACGACGCGCACATCCAGCGGATGCGCGAGCGGGTCCGGATCTCCTACGGGCAGAAGGTCGCGAGCGACCCGTTCGCCCACGTGCGGGTGGCCCGCGCAGCAAGCGAGATCGACGCGACCTGGCTGCAGCTCGAGCGCAACCTCGACGAGGAGATGCGGTACGCCGTCGCTGGCGAGGACATCCCGCTCGAGCTGCGGCTGCGCGCGCGGCGGGACCAGGTGCGCGGCACCGAGCGCTGCGTCGAGGCGATCTCTCTGCTCTTCAAGAACTCCGGTGGACACTCCCTCAAGAACGGCAACCCCATCGAACGGGCCTGGCGCGACGCCGGTGCTGGGTCGGTGCACGCAGCGAACGACGTCGAGAGGTGGCTGGCGATGTACGGCAAGGGCGAGTTCGGCCTTCCGGTCGAGGACGGGATGATCTGATGGGCGCACGCGTGCACTCCCTGGGCTACCTGGTGGTCGAGACCACTGACCTCGACCGCTGGCGCGAGCTCGCCGTGGACGTGCTCGGCATGGCGGTCGGCAGCGGCCCGGACCCGGACGCGCTCTACCTGCGCATCGACGACCGCCCGGCTCGCGTCATCGTGCAGCCTGGTCAGACCGAGCGGCTCGTCGCCATCGGCTGGGAGGTCCGCGACAAGGAGACCTGGAAGCAGGTGGTCCGTCAGCTCGAGGACGCCGGTGCGCCAGTGAAGGTCGCCACCTTCGACGAGTGCGAGCAGCGCCGCGTCCAGGAGTGCGTCTTCACGGAGGACCCGGGTGGCACCGCGCTCGAGGTCTTCCACGGTGCGTCGCTCGTGCACGACAAGCTGCTCACGACGCACGGCGCGACCTTCGTCACGGGCACCCAGGGGCTCGGCCACGTGGTGCTCCCGACGAAGAACGCCGATGCCTCCTACGACTTCTACTCCGAGGTCCTCGGCTTCCGCAGCCGCGGTGCCTTCAAGCTCCCGCCGGGGCTGCCCGGCGCCGACCCTGACAAGCCGTCGTACCTGCGCTTCATGTCCTGCAACGAGCGGCACCACGCGCTGGCGCTGGCGCCGTGGCCGCAGGACAACGGGATCATCCACTTCATGGTGGAGGTCACCGAGCTCGACGACGTCGGCCGTGCGCTGGACCGCCTGCACAAGCACAAGTTCCCGCTGTCGTCGACGCTCGGGCGCCACACCAACGACCAGATGGTGTCGTTCTACGTCGCGACACCGAGTGGCTTCGACATCGAGCTGGGGTGCTTCGGCCTGCGGGTCAGCGAGGACGGCTACACCGCTGAGGACATCACGGCGGACTCGACCTGGGGGCACCGCTGGGGCGGTGGTACCAAGTGACGGTGGCTGACCATGTCGTGGAGCCGTTGGAGATGCGGCGGGTGTTGGGGCATTTCGCGTCGGGTGTGACTGTGGTGACGGGTTTTGCCGATGGTCTGCCGGTGGGGTTTGCGTGTCAGTCGTTCACGTCGGTGTCGTTGGAGCCGCCGTTGGTGTTGTTCTGCCCGGCGCACAGTTCGACGACGTGGCCGCGGATCGAGGCGTCTGGCAGGTTCTCGGTGAATGTGCTGGCGGAGGATCAGATGGAGTTGTGTAAGAGGTTCGCGGCCAGTGGTGGTGACAAGTTCGCGGGGTTGGCGTGGCATCCGACGAGCTGGGGTCCGTCGCTGGATGGGGTGTTGGCGTCGGTGCATTGCGACATCGAGCAGGTACATGCCGCGGGTGATCACGATGTGGTGATCGGGCACGTGCGTGAGCTGGTGACGCACCGCGACAGTGGGCCGTTGTTGTTCTTCCGTGGCCAGTTCGGGTTGTCGTGGGACTGACCGACGGCCAGCGGCTGGAGGCTGCGGAGGCCTTGCGTATGGCGGAGGCGACCCAGCAGGCGATCCGGCCGTTGGTCGTGTCCTACCCGGGTATCGATGTGGTGGATGCTTATGAGATTCAGCTGCTGAACATCGGTCGCCGGTTGGCGGCGGGGGCGAGCGTGTACGGGCACAAGGTGGGGCTGTCGTCGTTGGCGATGCAGCAGATGATGGGTGTTGATGAGCCGGACTACGGTCATCTGCTCTCGGACATGGTCTACCGCGAGGACACCCCGATCCCGACGGCTTCCTTCTTGCTGCCGCGGGTGGAGGTGGAGGTCGGGTTCGTGCTGGGTGAGGATCTGCCGGGTGAGGGTTGCACGGTGGCGGATGTGCTGGCCTGTACGGAGTTTTTGGCGCCGGCGGTCGAGTTGATCGACAGCCGGATCGCGGACTGGAGGATCGGGTTGTGCGACACGATCGCCGATAACGCGTCGAGCTGCGGGGTGATCCTGGGCCAGCAGCGGGTGAAGCCTGATGAGCTGGACGTGGCGGCGATCGACGCGACGCTGGACATCAACGGTGTCCGGGTCGCGGAGGGCACGTCCGGCGCGGTGCTGGGTGACCCGACGGTCGCGGTGGCGTGGCTGGCGAACAAGGTCGCCGGGTTCGGGGTGCGGTTGCAGGCCGGTCATGTGGTGCTGCCGGGCTCGTGCACCCGCGCTTTTGACGTGGCACCGGGCGATGAGGTGGTCGCCACTTTCGAGGGCCTCGGCTCTGTCTCGTTGACGTTCAGCTAGGAGTGCGTGATGGCGAAGCTCACTGCCGCGATCGTCGGGTCCGGCAACATCGGTACCGACCTGCTCTACAAGCTGCTGCGCAGCGAGGTGATCGAGCCGCGCTGGATGGTCGGGGTCGACCCGGACAGTGAGGGCCTCAAGCGGGCGCGGGTGCTGGGGCTGGAGGCGACGCATGAGGGGGTCGACTGGCTGCTCGCGCAGCCGGACCGGCCGGATCTGCTGTTCGAGGCGACGAGTGCCTACGTCTACCGCGACAACGCGCCGCGCTACCGCGACGCCGGCATCAAGGCGATCGACCTGACGCCGGCGGCGATCGGGCCGTATGTCGTGCCGGCGGCGAACATGGACCTCAACCTCGAGGCCGACGACATCAACCTCGTGACCTGCGGGGGGCAGGCGACCATCCCGATCGTGCATGCCATCTCCAGCGTGGTGCCGGTGCCGTATGCCGAGATCGTCGCCTCAGTCTCCTCGGCGAGCGCAGGGCCGGGGACGCGCAACAACATCGACGAGTTCACCCGCACCACCGCCCGCGGGATCGAGGTGGTCGGCGGTGTCGAGCGGGGCAAGGCGATCATCATCCTCAACCCGGCCGACCCGCCGCCGCTGATGCGCAACACCGTGTTCTGCTCCATCCCGACCGAGGCCGACACCGACGCGATCGCGACGGCGATCCTGAAGCGGGTCGACGAGGTCGCGCAGTACGTCCCCGGCTACCGGATCAAGAGCGAGCCGCAGTTCGACGGGCCGTCCGACGTCAACGGCGGCCAGGCCCGGGTCGCGGTGTTCGTCGAGGTCGAGGGCGCCGGGGACTTCTTCCCGCCCTACGCCGGCAACCTCGACATCATGACCGCCGCCGCGACCCGCGTCGGTGAAGCCCTCGCCGCCGCGCGGCTGTCCTGCCAGCAGAAGGGCGTCTGAGTCATGGCCGTCCCCACCACCGTCACGAACCCCTACAGCCCCGAGCTGGACCTGCGGATCACCGACAGCTCACTGCGCGACGGCAGCCACGCCAAACGGCACCAGTTCAGCCTCGAGCACGTCGCCAGCATCGTCGCCGCCCTCGACGACGCCGGCGTGCCGGTGATCGAGGTGACGCACGGCGACGGCCTGGGCGGGTCGTCGTTCAACTACGGCTTCAGCCTCACCCCCGAGCTGGACATGATCCGGACCGCAGTGAAGACCGCCAAGCGGGCGAAGATCGCGTTCCTGATGCTGCCCGGGCTCGGCACGAAAGACGACATCCGGGCCGCGCAGGACGCCGGCGGGCAGATCTGCCGGATCGCCACCCACTGCACCGAAGCCGACGTCAGCCGGCAGCACTTCGGGCTGGCCCGCGAACTCGGCCTGGAAACCGTCGGGTTCCTCATGATGAGCCACACCATCAGCCCCGAGGAGCTCGCCAAGCAGGGCCGGATCATGGTCGACGCCGGCTGCCAGTGCGTCTACGTCGTCGACAGCGCAGGTGCGCTGATCATGGAACAGACCAGCGACCGGGTCGCCGCCCTGGTCGCGGAGCTCGCCGGTCAGGCCCAAGTCGGCTTCCACGGCCACGAGAACCTCGGCCTCGGCGTCGCCAACAGCATCTACGCCGCCCGCGCCGGCGCCCAGCAGATCGACGGCAGCACCCGCCGGTTCGGCGCCGGCGCCGGCAACACCCCCGTCGAAGCCTTCGTCGCCGTCGCCACCAAGCTCGGCGTCACCACCGGCATCGACGTCCGCAAGATCATCGAAGCCGCCGAACACGTCGTACGACCCGCCATGGACGGCGAGTGCCTGCTCGACGAGCTGTCCCTGACGATGGGCTACGCCGGCGTCTACAGCAGCTTCCTCAAACACACCGACCGGCTCGCCAAACGCTACGACGTCAGCGGCGCCGAGATGCTCATCCGCTGCGGCGAACGCAAGCTCGTCGGCGGCCAAGAAGACCAACTCATCGCCATCGCCCTCGAACTCGTCGAAGAGAAGCAGGCGGCGCTCGCGTGATCACTGCCGACGGGACGCGCAAGACCGTCGAGGTCAACGGGCACGACGTCGCCTACCACGACGTCGGCGACGGGGTGCCCGTGGTCTTCCTGCACGGCAGTGGACCGGGCGTCACGGGCTGGGCCAACTTCGGGGCCAACCTGCCTGAGCTGCACGGCATCCGGTCGATCGTCGTGGACCAACCGGGCTTCGGCGCGTCCGGACGCGACGAGGTCTACGAGCGCAACTACCTGGACATCTCAGCGGATGCCGTCGTCGGGCTGATGGACGCGCTCGGCCTCGAGCAGGCGGGCATCGTCGGCAACTCGATGGGTGGCGACGTCGCCGTGACCGTCACGCTGAACCACCCGGACCGCATCTCGAAGATGCTGCTCAACGGGCCGGGTGGTACCGGCGTACCCATCCTCGGACCGTCGCCGTCGGAGGGGATCCTCCGGCTCATGGACTTCTACATGAACCCCACCCGCGAGCGGATCGTGGACTGGCTGAAGACCATGGTGTTCGACCAGCGGGTGCTCACCGACGAGCTCATCGAGGCGCGCTTCGCCGCGGCAACCGCCCCCGGGGCCGTGCAGAACCTGCAGGACGCCTACGCGACCTTCTACAACCCGGCGCTCACCGGCGACGTCCCCCTCTGGGCGAAGGTGCACAAGATCCGGCAGCCCACCCTCATCTGCTGGGGCCGCGACGAGCGGGTCGCTCCCGTCGAGGGCGCGCTGCTGCCGGCCCGTCGGATGCCGAAGTGCGACCTGCGCATCTACAGCCGCTGCGGGCACTGGGTCCAGGTGGAGCGCAAGGCCGACTTCGAGCGCGCCTGCCGCGAACACTTCGTCCCCTAACCCACCCCCCCACCCGGCGTGAATGGATACGACGCTGCCCTTTTCGGCCGGCCAAAATGGGCAGCGCAGTATCCATTCATCGGGAAGGGGGGTTAGAGCCAATAGTCGCCGCCGATGCCTTGGACGAGCCGTTCGAGGGCGCCTTCCGGCCAGGGGCTCGGGCGCGGGGTGCGGTCCACCGTCCGGGAGCGCCGCCGTTGGCCCGGCTCGGGGAACAGCGCACGCGAGGCCTTGCGCGCGGCGTCGAGCAGGTACGGCGAGAGCCGCTCCAGGCTGACAGCGCGGGCCTGTCCCGCCAGCTGCAGTGCTGCTGTGGCGCGTCCGATGCCACGCACCGCGACAGCGAGAGAGACGGTGCCCTGGGCGAGCTCCTCGCGGTCGTAGGCGACGCCGTTGCGGCTGCGCGTCGTGGCGAGGTCCTGCCGGAGCACGTCGAGCGACGTGATGGTGCGTGGCGTCCGGGCGCTGAGCCGCTGCGGCCACGTCGCGCGCAGCTGGTTGTCGTCGTGCCACGCGAGCATCGCCTTCCCCGCCGCCGTCGCGTGCGCCGGCACCCGCGCACCGACGCGGGTGACCGGGTCGGTAGTGAGGCCGCCGCCATGCCGCTCGACGAAGACCACGTCCCGCCTGTCCAGCACGGCGAGGGACGCCACGGCGCCGGTCCGCTCGTGCAGCTCCGACAGCAGGGGGCTGGCGATGATCCGCAGCTCGTGGTGTGCCACGGCGAGCCCACCGATCTCGAGGGCTCGCATGCCCAGGCCGTAGCTCTGGCCGCTGTGCTCGAGCCAGCGCAGCTCTACGAGCTGCTCGAGGATGCGGTGCGTGGTGCTGCGCGGCAGGCCGGTCCGCTCGGTCAGCTCGGCCAGCGTGAGCCGGGGTGTCGACGGGTCGAAGGCGTCGAGCACGAGCGTCATGCGCTCCACCATCGAGACGGGTGCCTCGGTCACGGGAGCAGCGTAGCGCCGGGTGGCGACCAAGCGCTTGCTTGGACGGGTCCCACCGGGCAGGATGGCTGGGTGATCAGCGGCTTCGACGTGCTCGTCGCGGGCTCCGGGGCCGGTGGCCTGGTCGGAGCGCTGCGGGCGGCCGAGAACGGGCACCGCGTGCTCGTTCTCGAGAAGGCCGACGTCTGCGGCGGGACGACGGCTCTGTCGGGCGCGGGGCTCTGGGCGCCGGCGAACCTGCACGTCCTGTCGGCGGGTCAGGACGATGACCTCGAGAAGGCGCAGCTGTACCTGGACGCCACAGTCGGCGACCGGACACCTCGCTCCATGCAGCAGGCGTACCTGCACGCGGCCCGAGACACCATCGGCTGGCTCGAGAGCAAGGGCGTCCGCTTCTCGTTCATGACCGGCTATCCCGACTACCACCCGGCCGAGCCCGGTGCACTCCTGACCGGTCGGGCCATCACCCCTAAGGCGATCCGGCCGACGGTGGCCGCGGCGCTCGAGCACCAGGTGCAGCCGAAGCTGCCGCTCGGCGACGGCGGACCGCCGATCCCGGACCCTGGCCCGGACGGCCCAGTGTGGGGCGGGCAGTCGCTCATCGC
>JBHEMB010000033.1:0-11705 GCA_046262855.1 Mycobacteriales bacterium
GCCTGCGTGTCCTTCGTCCGCGCGGGCGGAGCCGCCGCCATCGGCGCCCTGTCCGACGCCGCCGCCGTCCTCGCGGGCACAGCCGGCACCCGCATCCTCCCCTGACCGCCCCACCCCCCAGGCCGCATTCATGCGGGGACCGCGGGGGGGTGCGGTTAGGTGCGGTAGGAGGGGACGAGGTCCTGGGCCAGCTGCTCGAGGAACAGGCCGATGTCGGTGACGATGCCGATTGCCTGCGCGCTGCCGCGATCGGCCAGCTTGGTCACGGTCGCGGGGTTGATGTCGACGCAGACCAGCGGCACCGAGGCGGGCAGGATGTTCCCCGTCGCGATCGAGTGCAGCATCGTCGCGACCATGATGGCGAAGCCGACGCCCGGCAGCTGGGCCCGCATCGCGCGCTGGCCCTCGATCACATCGGTGTAGACGTCGGGGAGCGGGCCGTCGTCGCGGACGGAGCCGACCAGCACGATCTTGTGGCCGCCCTTCACGAGCGCGTGCATGATCCCGCTCTTGAGCACCCCTGAGCTGACCGCCTCGGCGATCGAACCGGCCCGCCGGATCGTGTTGATCGCGCGGATGTGGTGCTCGTGACCGTGCTCGACGCCCTTGCCCATCGTGAGATCGACACCCAGGGACGTGCCGTACAGCGCCGACTCGATGTCGTGCGTGGCCAGCGCATTGCCGGCGAACAGCACGTCGACGTAGCCGGCTTCGACGAGAGCGGTGAAGGCCGGGGCCGCGCCCGTGTGCACGATCCCGGGACCGCCGACCCAGAGCACCTTCTGGCCGTCGCCCTTGACCTCCCGCATCCGCTGGGCGATCTGCCGGACGAGCAGCGCTTGTGGCTTCTCCGATGACACCGAGGAGCTCATGAACTCGAAGGAGTCCTCGGTGGTGGAGTGCTCCCGCACCGGCAGCACGACCTTGACGCCGGAGGCGCCGCAGACGACCTGGTCGCCCTGGCGCACGTCCGACACCGGAACGGTGCGGACCCGCTCGCCCTTCACGACCAGGCCGCAGTCCATCTCGGGGTGCTCGACAGGCACCCACTGGCCGCCGAGGCGTACGACCGTCTCGAGGTTGGTGGTCGAGTAGAAGTCCTCGGGGAAGACGCCGTCCCGGTCGCACTCCCGCGTCACGGCCTCGCCCGGATCGACCTGGTTGATGCCGTGGATCTGCAACCGCATCAGCAGCCGCTGCAGCGACTCGTCGTCGTCCGCGGAGACGACGATCTGCGCGTACGACTCGTCCTCGTGCCGCTTGCCCACATCGAGCCGGTCGATGCGGTAGTCACCGCCGTACGCCAGCACGTCGTCCAGCACCGAGGCGAGCACGCCCGAGTCCATCAGGTGCCCGCGTGCCTCGAGGCTCTCGCTGACGCTCACGCAGTCTCCTTGGGGTCGGACGCCTCGGCGGTCAGACGACCGCTCCGTCGTCGGGTCCGCTGTCGGTCGGAGGAGCATCGCGCATCGAGAACACGAGGACCGCAGTACCCCCGACCGTGAGCACCAGCCCGAGCAGCAGGGACAGCGCGTCGTCGCTGAGCCAGAGGGCGTACGGCGCGAAGATGGCCGCGAACCCGAGCACCACCATCAGGACTGCGCCGACCGTCCGCAGCCGGGGGCGGGGGATCTTCGGAGGAGGTGGCGGCACGTAGTGCCCTTCGTCCTCCAGAGCGGCGGGCTCCACCCAGGCAGGAAGCCCTTGGTCGTCGTCGTCGGGCAACGGGAGCCGGTCGGTACGACGGCGGCGCCGAGGCTCGTCCGAGGCGCTCGGGTCCTCGTCGAGGTCCTCCGACACCGGCCAGCGCGGCACGGGGTCGTCCGGATCGGCGGAGAACCCGGCAACGATCTGCCGGAACAGCTCCTCGTCGCTGGGCAGCCCGTCGCCTCCGACGGGTGGCTGAACGGGGCTGCTGGCAGCCGTCGGCAGCTCGGGGGGCTGGAGGACGCGCACCGCTGCCGTCTGCGGGACCGGCCGGACCAGGCCTGAAGGGGACGTACCCGGCTCGAGCAGCGCCGCGAGGTCGGTGACCTCTGCGGCCACGCAGGCGCGGGCGAGGTCGGCCTGCGCCGGGTCGACCCAGAGCCGGTCGAGGGGCCGCCCCGGCAGCGTCGTGGCACGGGTGTAGCTGTCGACGTCGCGCGCGGGCTCGACGTACGCGGCGACGCCCTCGGCGGCGAGGCTGTCGAGCAGCGTGTCGGACAGCCTGGGGTCGAGATCGACCAGGGCTCCCCACTCGCTGGCGTGGAGCCCGTTGTCGCGGCGGCCGCCGGATGCCGGGCTGGTCATGTGGCAGGCGTGTGCTTTCGGATGAAGTCGACCGAGCCCTCGAAGATCGTCGGGGCGTCGTTGTCGAGGGTCGCCACGTGATAGCTGTTCTCGAGCACGACCTCGTCGGCGTGCACGCACCCCTCACGCAGGAGCCGGCCCGAGATCGGCTCGACGACGTGGTCGACGCTCGACCGGTAGACCAGCACCGGGCAGGTGATCTTGGGCAGGTCGGCCCGCACGACGGGCCAGCTGCGCTGGAACGAGTTCGCTGCCTTGAGCCCGATCTTCGGGTAGGCGAGCTCGGTGCTGCCCTCCTTCTTGATGTCACTGCCGATGCCGGGGAACGACGGCACCAGCTTCGACATCAGCGGCAGCAGCTTGGCGTCCTTGCGCTCGGTCGCGAGCGACGCGTTCACGACGACGAGGCCGGCGACGTCCGCGGGCCGCAGCTCGGCCAACCTCAGCACGAGGGTGCCGCCCATCGACAGGCCCATCGCGAACACGGTCTCGCACCTGGACCTGAGCTCGTCGAAGGCGCGCTCCACCTCGCCGTACCAGTCGGAGAAGCGGGTGGTGTTCATGTCCTTGACCGACGTACCGTGACCGGGCAGCCGCGGGGCCTTGACGGCGTGGCCGGCGGCGGCAAGGTGCTCGGCCCAGGGGCGGATGGATTGCGTGGTCCCGGTGAAGCCGTGACTGAGCACGACCCCGACCGGACCTCCGGGCAGGTCGATCGGCTCAGCTCCGGGCATGACGGTCACTTCGGGCACCCCGAGATCGTCGCACGACCTTGGGGGGCGTGGCGTCAGGGACCGCTAAGACATAGGGTTCGACCGTCCGATCTGTCCGAATGCGAGGGGTGTTCCGGTGTTCTACTGGGTGGTCAAGGCGATCTTGACCCCGATCCTGCGGACCTTGTTTCGTCCGTGGATCGAGCACCCCGAGCACATCCCCTCGGACGGCCCGGCGATCCTGGCCAGCAACCACTTGAGCTTCAGCGACTCGATCTTCCTGCCGCTCGTGATCCCGCGGCGCGTCACCTTCCTCGCGAAGGCGGACTACTTCACCGGCAAGGGCCTCAAGGGCAGGCTCAACAAGGCGTTCTTCGCCGGCGTCGGCCAGGTGCCGATCGACCGCTCCGGCGGAGCGGCGTCGGAAGCCGCGCTGCGGACGGCGAAGCGGATCCTGGCCGAGGGAAACCTGGTCGGGCTGTACCCGGAGGGCACCCGCAGCCCGGACGGCCGGCTCTACCGCGGCAAGACCGGCGTCGCCCGGATGGCGCTGGAGGCCGGGGTTCCCGTCATCCCCGTGGCCATGATCAACACCGATGTCGTGCAGCCCACCGGCAAGGTCATCCCACGGCTCGGCCGGGTCGGCATCAAGGTCGGCAGGCCGCTGGACTTCAGCCGCTACCAGGGCATGGAGGGCGACCGGTTCGTCCTGCGCAGCATCACCGACGAGATCATGTACGAGCTGATGCTGCTGTCCGGCCAGGAGTACGTCGACACCTATGCCACGAAGGCCAAGGCCGACATCGAGGACGCGCGCCTGGCGGCCCGCGAGGCCCTCGTCAGTGACGCACCCTCGCAGCGCCGCGCCAGCTGACCTCGCGGCGGACATGCCAGCGGAGCTGGACGCAGCCCTGTGGCGGGCCGTCGCAGCCTTCCGCGTCGCCGCACTCGGCTACGCGCTGCTGTCGATCGCCTCCCGACTCGGGGGGTACGGCGACGACCGGCCCGCCGTGGCTGTCGCCGCGGTCATGGTGGTGTGGACCGCCGTCATGCTCGTGGTCCCGCACTGGCGCACGTGGCTGGTCCTCGACGTCGTCGTCGCCCTCGGCTGCCAGCAGGCCTCGGTGCTGGCTCTGTCGGACCACCAGATCTCGCGCGGCGACCCGACTCTGCCGGTGACATGGGTCGCAGGTCCCGTGCTCGCGTGGGCGGTGCGCCGGGAGTGGGTCGGCGGGCTGGTCGTCTCACTGGTGCTGGCGGTCGGGGCGGTCGTCGAGCGCGGCGGCCTCTCGCAGGCGACGGTCAACAGCATCGTGTTGCTCATCCTCGGCGGCACCGTCGTGGGGTACCTGGTGACCATCGGCCGGCGGGCCGAGAAGGCGTATGCCGAGGCGGTCCGGCTCGCCGCAGAGACCTCTGAGCGGGAGCGGCTTGCCCGGTCCGTGCACGACGGCGTGCTGCAGACCTTGGCTCTGGTCGCGCGCACGTCGACCGACCCGTCGCTGGTGTCGATGGCTACCGGACAGGAGCAGGCGCTGCGCCGGCTCGTCACCGAAGCGCCGTCCGTGGGCACGGGGCTCACGGACCTGCGGACGCTGCTGCCGGCTCGCCCCGGTGTGGAGGTGGCCGCGCCTGCCTCGGCCGTCGCGCTGCCGGCTCCGGTGGCTCACGAGCTGGCCGCTGCGATCGGTGCGTGCGTCGACAACGCCTTGCAGCACGGGGGATCGACGGCGTGGGTCCTGGTCGAGGACCTCGCCTCCTCGGTCGTGGTCTCGGTGCGCGACGACGGGCCCGGTGTGTCCCCGGAGCGGTTGGCCGCGGCCGCGGCGGAGGGCCGGATGGGCGTGGCGCGGTCGATCCGCGGACGGATCGAGGACCTCGGTGGCACCGTGACCGTGGACAGCGCACCCGGACAGGGGACGGAGGTGGAGATCTGTGTCGTCCGATGAGCCGTCGTCCGATGAGCCGCAGCCGCTGAGGCTGGTGATCGCTGACGACCACCCGATCTGGCGGGATGCGGTCGAGCGCGACCTCATGGCCGCCGGGCTCGAGGTGGTCGGCGTCGCCGGTGACGGCGAGAAGGCGATCCGGGTCTGCACGGCTGTCATGCCGGACGTGCTGGTGTGCGACCTGCAGATGCCTGGCCACAGCGGCGTCGAGGTCACGGCTGCTGTGGTGCCGCTCGGGGTGAAGGTCCTCGTGCTCTCGGCGTCAGGCGAGCAGACCGACGTGCTCGACGCCGTGAAGGCTGGGGCCACCGGGTACCTCCTCAAGTCAGCCTCGTCGGCGGAGCTCGTCGAGGCGGTGCGCAAGACCGCTGCGGGCGAGGCGGTCTTCACCTCCGGGCTCGCCGGTCTCGTGCTGGGTGAGTACCGCCGTACCGCGTCCGACTCGTCCGCGCCTCGGTTGACCGACCGCGAGACGGAGGTGCTGCGGCTGGTCGCGAAGGGGCTGACTGCCAAGCAGGTCGCCGAGCGCCTCTCGTTGTCGCACCGCACGGTCGAGAACCACGTGCAGAACACGCTGACCAAGCTGCAGCTGCACAACAGGTCGCAGCTCGTCCGCTACGCGCTCGAGCAGGGCCTCGACTGATAGGGCGGATCCCGGGCGCAACTGCAGCAGACAGCGCGGTCGAAAGGCGTCCTGGCCGCCGGCCGCGTCGAAGGCCTGCTCCAGCGCGGCCTCGATCCCCTGCGCCGGTGATCATCGTGGAGCCGTCGTGCCACCGCCACGCTCGGCAACCTCCACGATGATCATGACGGCGGGCCGCAAGGGAGGCGCTCAGGAGTCGCGCGGGAGGAACTCCTCGAAGCGGATGGCGCCGTTGGCGGCGATGAACTCGCGGACGAGGCGGTTCTGCTCGCGGACGACCTCGATGTCGCCGCCACGGGCAGCCGAGCGGGACAGCCGGACGCGGGCGAACACCGTCGAGGACGCGTCGCCGATCGACTGGTAGGTGTCGATCGCCGCGAGGACCCGCTCGCAGGCATCGACGTGCTTGCCCTCGTCGTTGAGCAGGTGCGACGCGGCGATGTGGTTGGCGGCGACCATCCACGGCGTCTTGGGCTCGAGCGACTCGAGCCGCGCGGCGATCTTCTCGAGCCGGTCGCGGCCGACGAAGGACCCGAGCAGGACGGCGGGGTAGAGCCACTCGCGGGCGCTGCCGCGCATGTGCTGGCTGGTGTGCTCGTAGAGCTCGTCGAACAGGGCCGTCGCCGCGGCGACGTCGCCGAGCAGGTACTGGCAGCCGCCGTAGTGGGCGAGCGCGGAGCGGACCAGCTGCGGGAACCCGCTGCGCCGGCCGCGCTCGACGACCTCGGCCAGCTCGGGCGCCGGCGGTTCGCCCCGCAGGACCCGCACCGTCGACATGACGGCCACCAGGTGTGCCTCCCACTGCCGCGCCTCCGCGGAGGTGTGCGCCAGGAACGCGTCCGCGTGCTCGAGCAGCCGGTTCCAGTCGCCGTCGTACCAGGCCATCAGCGCGCTCTCGGAGTCGTCGGCCCGCGTCGTGAGGGACAGCCCCCAGCCGCGGGTCGCCCGGGCGCTCTCGTCGATGAGCTCGTACGAGCGACGCAGCCGGCCCTCCTCCTGCATGGTCGTCGCGAGGTTGTTCGCCGCCCGCTGCTGAGCCCGCAGGCCGCGCTGCCGGCACAGCGTGAGCGCCTCCTCCTGCTGTACCACCCCCAGTGGGTCCCCGATGTTGTAACGCGCGGTACCCGCGGTCACGAGGGCGTTGGCCTCGACCTCTTGCAGGCCGAGCGGCCTGGCGATGGCCATCGCCCGGTCGGCCAGGGCGATCGCCTCGCCGTAGGAGTGGCTGAGCATCCGCAGCCGGCTGAGCTCGGCGAGCGCATTGGCGAAGGTCTCGCTGGCAGGTTCCTCGGTCAGCAGGTCGACGGCCCGTTGCAGGTGCAGAGCGGCCAAGTCCGCACCGCCGCCGCGGTACCACTCGACCTGGCCGAGCAGGATCTGGGCCTTCGCGGCGCCGCGCTTGTCGCCGGTCCGGAGCAGTCCCTCGGCGGTGTCCTGGACCCGGGCCGGGCCACCGTCGGCGTAGAAGGTGTGCGGGTCGTCGAGGAAGCCGAGCTCGCTGGCCAGCAGCTGCGCCTTGAGCGCGGCGAGCTGCTCCTCGTGGCCGTACCAGAGCATCACGGCGCGCCGGGCGAAGGCATGAGCCGCCGCCACCGCATGCAGCCGGAGCGCGCGCTCGGCTGCCGTCGTGAGGGCCTGCCGGGCGGGCTGGGCATACGGCTCGAGCTCGAAGCCGAGGACAGCTGCCAGCTCGTACGCCGTGACGCGGTGGTGCGCCCGCAGCTCGGCCACGTCGTCACCGCGCTCGGGGGAGAAGGCATCCAGCCACTCGGCGCAACGCCGGTGCTGCACGACACGCAGCGACCGGGGGATGCGGGCGTAGGCGGCGTCCCGGACCAGGACGTGCCGGAAGGCGTACTCGTCCTCGCCGGCGACGGACGACCGGGGGTTGCGGCGCACCACCTCGCGCTGCTCGAGAGCCTCGAGGCAGGCCGTCACCACGGCCCGGTCGGCGTCGGCGACCGCGGCGACGGCGCCCACCCAGAAGCTCTCGCCCACGACCGCGGCGGCGGACACGACGGACCGCTCGGCGGCGGTGAGCAGGTCGAGCCGGCTGTCGACCACCCCCTGCACGGTGTCGGGCAGCGGCATGTCCGGGAGCAGGTCGCGGGCCTGCAGCACACCGGAGTCGGTGAGCATCCGGACGTACTCCTCGGCATACAGCGGGTTGCCCGCAACGAGGCCAAGAAGCCTGCGCTGCAAGGGATCTGGCAGCACTGCGTCGCCGAGCAGCCGGGCGAGGAACGTCAGCGTCTCGGGCTCGGACAACGGCGTCAGCGTGATGGTGAGGGTGTCGCCCAACCCGGTGAACCAGTCGGGCCGGCGCTCGACGAGCTCCGGCCGCGCGGTGGCGAGGATCAGCAGCGGCGCGGACGTGGCTGCCTCCACGAGCGACTTGAGGAAGTCGAGGAAGCCGTCGTCGGCCCAGTGCAGGTCCTCGAAGACCAGCACGGTCGGCGCGTCCTCGCCGAGCGCCAGCAGGTAGCGCCGCCAGGCCGCGTGCGACGCGGCCACGTCCTCGCCGAGGTCGGCCTTCGTCCCGGGAAGTCCGAGCAGCGCAGCGAGCCGCTCCTTCACGGCCGGCACCGCCTCCGGGTTGCGCGCGAGCAGCGTCTCCACCGACTTGTCGAGCTTGCTGACGGCGGTCGCGCTGCCGTCGTTCTCGAGGATCTGGGCCTGACCCTTCACGATCTGCCCGAGGGCCCAGTAGCTGACGCCTTCGCCGTAGGGCAGGCAGGCGCCGACGCGCCAGCGGACCAGGCTCGGGGTGGCTGGCGAGTCGACGTGCTCCAGCAGCGCCCTCGTCAGCCGGCTCTTGCCGAGCCCAGGGTCACCGACCAGCGTGACGAGCTGACCACGCCGCTCCTGCATGACGCGCCGCAAGCTGCTGACGAGCAGACCCAGCTCCGGCTCACGCCCGACCAGGGGCAGCTGATCGGCCACCTGGTCGTTGCGGATCGGCACGCCGACGGCGACCCAGTTCCTGCCATCTGCGTGGGCGACGCATTCGATGGACGTGCCGACCGAGCGGTACGCCTCGGGGCCGATGAGGACGGCACCCGGGGGCGCGTCGGCCTGAAGAAGCATGGCCCGCCCCAGGATCTCGCCGGCGATCCGCGGCTCCTCGGCGTCGAACGACACCAGCGCCTCGCCCGTGGCCACCCCGGCCCGGGCGATCATGGGAGTGCCATCGGCGTACGCCGTACCTGCGAGCTTGGCCTGGACCGTCAGGCCGGCCCGGACCGCGCGGTAGGGGTCGTTCTCGTGGGCGGTCGGTGCCCCGAAGACGGCGACGACGGCGTCACCGATGCGCTTCGCGATGGTGCCGCCGAGGTCGTGGACTGCCGTGGCGACGATGCCGAAGAACTCCTTCTGCGACGCCCTGAGGTCTTCCGGCTCCAGCTGCTGGGCGCTGGTGGAGAAGCCGACCAGGTCCACCGCGAGCACGCTGACGTAGCGCCGCTCCTCCTCCGGCCCCGGCAACGTCGGAACCGGCGGCTGCTCGTTGCTCTCGATCGGCCGGCCGCACCAGGTGCAGAAGGCCATCCCGGGCTCGACCGGATGCCGGCACGAGGGACAGGGAGCATGCAGAGGCGACCCGCACTGGCCGCAGAACCGTGCGCCGGCGGGTGCTGACGCGGCGCAGGTGAGGCAGGAGATGTCGACCGACAAATGGTCCCAGACCGGTCACACCCAGTCGAGCGACCGGTGCACCGCTCGGGTCCACCTCTCGTGCGTCCCGTCGTCGCGGACGCCGGGGGTCGGCTCGAAGCGCCGGTCCAGCCGCCAGGTCTCGGTGAGCTCGGCCGGCGACGACCAGACCCCCGTGCCCAGTCCCGCCAGGAACGCGGCGCCCAGCGCGGTGGTCTCGAGGACCTCCGGCCGCTGGACCGGCACCCCGAGTTGGTCGGCCTGGATCTGGCAGAGCAGGTCGTTGCTGCTCGCCCCGCCGTCGACCTGCAGGCTCGGCACCGCGCAACCCGCCTCGGACGTCATCGCGTCGACCACGTCGCGCACCTCGAACGCGATCGCGTCGAGGGTCGCGCGGGCCAGGTGCGACCGGGTGGTGCCGCGGGTGATGCCCAGCACGGTGCCACGCGCGTCGGGGTCCCAGTACGGCGCGCCCAGCCCCGTGAGAGCCGGGACGAACACGACGCCCGCGCTGTCCGGGACCTGCCGTGCGAGCGCCTCCACCTCCGGTGCGGACTGGATCACCTGCAAGCCATCACGGAGCCACTGGACCGCAGCGCCGGTGACGAACACGGCGCCCTCGAGCGCGTAGGTCAGTTCCCCGTCCGGGGCCATCCAGGCGACCGTCGTGAGGAGCCGCTCGCTCAGCACCGGGGTGCCGCCGGTGTTCACCAGCACGAACGACCCGGTCCCGTAGGTGCACTTGCTCCGGCCTGCGTCGTAGCAGCCCTGCCCGAACAGCGCGGCCTGCTGGTCGCCCGCGATCCCCGCGATCGGCAGGTCCAGCCCGAGGAAGGCCACCGGGTCCGTCCGGCCTACCTCGCCCCAGCTCGGCACGACCTCCGGCAAGGCCCGTCGGGGCACGTCGAACAGCTCGCACAGCTCGTCGGACCACTGCCCCCGGCGCAGGTCGTAGAGCAGCGTCCGGGAGGCGTTGCTCGCGTCGGTGACGTGCCGCCGGCCTCCCGTCAGGCGCGCGATCACGTACGAGTCCACGGTGCCCACCGCCGTACGGCCGTCGACGACGCCCTCCCAGGTGCGGGGGTCGTGCCGCCGCACCCATGCCAGTTTCGTGGCCGTGAAGTAGGGGTCGAGGCGCAGTCCGGTGAGCTCGGCGACCCGCGGCTCGTGCTCGCGGAGGTCGTCGCAGATCTCCGTCGTGCGACGGTCCTGCCGGACGATGGCGCGCCGCGGCGACTGCAGGGTCGCCCGGTCCCAGAAGCAGGCCGTCTCGCGCTGCACCGTGATGCCCACGGCCGACACGTCATGCCCGTCAAGGGCCGTACGACAGGCCGAGATGACAGCGACCCAGATCTCCTCGGGCTCGTGCTCGACCCAGCCGGGCTCGGGGAAGTGCTGCGAGAACTCCTGGTAGCCGCGGCTCTCGACCCGGCCGTCCTCGCTGACCACGAGGGCGGTCACGCCGGTCGTGCCGCAGTCGATCGCGAGGACGCTCATGCCTCACGCAGCTTCTGCAGGACCAGCACGTCGATGGCGCCCGGCACCATCCGCTCCTCGTAGTTCTCGACACCCGCCCAGTCGTCCAGGTCCCGGTACCCGAGGAGCTCCAGCTTCGCCGCCACCTCTGCCGCCAACGCGCCCTCCAGCGGCAGCGTCTGCTCCGGCTTGCCGAAGTACAGGTGGTGCAGCTCCAGCAGCCGCTGCAGCTCGAGCACCGGGTCGGCGTGGTCGTCGACGCGCAGGTCGACCAGGACGTCGGAGCCGCCGCCGTACCCGCCGCTTTCACTGACGACGAGGAGTACGGCGGACTGCCGGCCCCTCCGGTCGCCGCCGGCGCGGTCCCCGGCCAGCAGGGCCGTGGCGAGCCGGTTGCTCAGGGAGCCGCGGGTCTCCTCGAACGTCTCGGCCAGGGCGTCGATGACCTCCGGCCCGGTGAGGATGTTGCCTTGCGCCGCCCAGCCGTGACCGGTGCGGCCGCCCGCCCAGGCGTGGCACTCGCTGCCGGTGAACGTCGCCGCGCCGCCGACCTTGTCGACGATCCCGGCCTGGCGCTGCTCGCGGAGCTCGTCGGCCGCGACGAGGCTGTCGAGCACGTCCTGCGCCGTGCGCCCGTCGGCCAGCATGCGCAACCCGTCGGGTCGGTACGCCAGGTTCGCGAAGGACTGCGTCGCGACCGCGCCCACGCCCCACTGGGCTGCCGGCACCGCCGCACCGACGGCGAGGAACTTGCTGGCGACCGCGACACCCCACTGGTCGTCGGCCTTCGCGACGAGGGAGAACGTCATGGGCTGGGAGACTAGGCCCGTGCGCTTCTTCATCGACCTCGAGTTCGGCGACACGGCCGCTGTCGTGACCCTGGTGTCCGTCGCCGCGGTCGCAGAGGACGGGCGCGAGTACTACGCGGTGTCATCGGAGTTCGACCCGCTCGCCGTCCACCCCTGGGTCGCCGAGAACGTG
>JBHEMB010000034.1:0-11164 GCA_046262855.1 Mycobacteriales bacterium
CGCCCTCACCCGGCTGGGCTGGCGTGTGCTGCGCTTCACGTGGGCGGAGGTGCTGGACAGCCCCGCGTACGTGCTCGCCTGCATCAGCGAGTGCGTGGCCCTCGCGGCATGAGGCGCCCCCGCCGACGCCCCAGCTGCCAAGTGGTGTGAGAGGGACAGGAGTCCGATCCGCCGCGGCCCAGCGGTTGCTCTGGTCCCACTTGGCAGTTGGGGCGTCGGACGAACGGTCAGGCAGCCGAGCGGATCGTCGCGGAGCCGAGGACGGTGTCGCCGTCGTAGAGCACGGCGGTCTGACCGGGAGCGACGCCTCGAGCCGGGGTGGCCAGCTGCACCGACCAGCCGTCCCCGTCCGGGCCGACGGCGCAGTCGTGCACCATGCCGTGCGCGCGCAGCTGCACGGAGCACGCAAGCGGCAACGACCTGGGTACAGACCAGACGGGTACCTCGGTGAGCACCGTCGTGACGTCGAGTGCCGCAGCCGGACCGACCGTCACGGTCCGCGAGACGGGCTCGACCGACAAGACGTACCGCGGCCGGCTGTCCGCCGCCGGCACCGACAGCCCGAGGCCGCGGCGCTGCCCGACGGTGTAGGCGTAGGCCCCGTCGTGTGCACCCACGACGACGCCGTCCTCCACGATCGGGCCGGGCTGGGATCCGAGGCGCGAGCGAAGGAACCCGGCGGTGTCGCCGTCCGCGATGAAGCAGATGTCGTGCGAGTCCGGCTTGTCGGCGACGGCGAGGCCGCGCTCCCGCGCAAGGGCCCGGACCTCGGCCTTGGTGAGGTTGCCCAGCGGCAGGACGGTCGCGGCCAGCTGCCGCGGCGTCAGCACGGCGAGCACGTAGCTCTGATCCTTGTCCGCGTCTGCCGACCGGGACAGCACGCCGTCCGCCAAGCGCGCGTGATGGCCCGTGACCACACCGTCGAAGCCGAGCTGCAGGGCACGGTCGAGAACGGCGGCGAACTTGACCTTCTCGTTGCAGCGGACGCAGGGGTTGGGGGTGCGGCCCGCGGCGTACTCCGCCACGAAGTCGTCGATCACGGAGGCCTGGAACTCGGCGGCCAGATCCCAGACGTAGAAGGGGATCCCGATGACGTCCGCCGCTCGGGAGGCGTCCCGCGCGTCCTCGCGGGAGCAGCAGCCGCGGGAGCCGGAGCGCAGGGCAGCCGGCGCCTGGGACAGCGCCAGATGGACGCCGGTGACCTGATGGCCGGCTTGCACGGCCAGCGCGGCCGCGACCGCGGAGTCCACACCGCCGGACATCGCGGCGAGCAGCTTCATCGCCGGGCCCGCTCCACCACCGCAGGCAGCGCCTCGACCAGCTCATCGACGTCTGCCGCGGTGGAGGTGTGGCCGAGCGAGAACCGCAGCGACGACCGGGCGACGGTCTCGTCCTGGCCCATCGCGACCAGCACGTGCGACGGCCGGGCGACACCGCTCGAGCAGGCGGAGCCGGTCGAGACCTCAACGCCACGGGCATCGAGCAGCAGCAGCAGCGAGTCGCCCTCGCACCCGGGGAAGGAGAAGTGCGCGTTGCCGGGCAGCCGGTGCACCGGGTCACCGTTGTAGACCGCGAACGGCACCGCGTCCTGCACTCGCTTCACGAGGTCGTCACGAAGAGCGGACAGCCGCGAGCCCGTCTCGGGCTGGCGCTCGACAGCGATGGCCGTGGCGACGGCGAGGCCCCTGACGCCCGGGGTGTCGAGGGTGCCCGAGCGGACGTCGCGCTCCTGGCCTCCCCCGTGCAGCAGCGGAGTGCAGGTGACGTCACGTCCGAGCAACAGCGCTCCAGACCCGAGCGGGCCGCCGATCTTGTGGCCCGTCAACGTGAGGGCGTCGACCCCGCACGAGGCGAAGTCCACGTGCAGCTGACCGACGGCTTGCACGGCGTCGGTGTGGAAGGGGACGCCGTGTAGGTGCGCGATGTCCGCGAGCGAGCGGACCTGCTGCACGGTGCCGACCTCGTTGTTGGCCCACATGCAGGTCACGAGAGCCACGTCGTCGGACAGGGTGTCCTCGAGGGCGTCGGGGTCCACGAACCCGGAGGCGTCCACCGGGAGCCACGTCACCGACGCGCCCTCATGGGCCACCAGCCACTCGATGGCGTCCAGGACGGCGTGGTGCTCGACGGCGGAGGCGACGATGCGCGTCCGACCGGTCGCCCGGCGCGCCCAGAAGATGCCCTTCACCGCCAGGTTGTCGCTCTCCGTCCCCCCCGCGGTGAAGATCACCTCGGACGGGCGGGCTCCCAGCGCGAAGGCCAGCGCTTCGCGGGACTCCTCGACGACCCGGCGTGCCCGGCGTCCCGTGGCATGCAGCGAGCTGGCGTTGCCGACCTCCCGCATCGCCTCCGAGACAGCCTCGACCGCCTCAGGGAGCATCGGCGTCGAGGCCGCATGGTCGAGGTAGGCCACCCCTCGAGACTAGCCGTCAAGCGCGCTGGCGCATCCGGCGCGAGATCCGGTCGCCGTCGGGGAGCTCGCCGTCGTCGTTCACCACCACCTGCGTCGGGAGCAGACCGGCAGCGCTGCGGACATCGCGGGCCACGGCGACCGCCACGTCGGCCTCGTCCTGGTCCGCGGAGGGGACCACGTGCACGACCACCTCGTCGTGCTCGTGCCGCGGCGAGGGTCCGATGACGATCCGCCAGTCCACGAGGTCGGCCCGGCCGTCGAGGGCAGCGGCCAGCCCGCGCAGATCCACCCCCTTGTGGCCCGAGCGCAGAGCCAGCAACGGCACCAACGCATGCCGCCGTACGCCGGTGAGTCGCGGGACCGTGCGGCCGCAGCGGCAGGCACCGGTCTCGAGGGCGTCGGCGAGGTCACCGGTGCGCCAGCGCAGCAGCGCCGAGCCGTGCATGCCCAGCTGGGTGACGACGACCTCGTCCGGGCCTTGGCTGTCGTTCGTCTCGCCGGTCTCCGGGTCGACGAGCTGGACCAGCTCGAGGTCGGGGTAGGTGTGCAGCCCACTGCCCTCGGCGCACTCGCCCCAGAGCAGTCGGTGGCCTTCGGCGACGTGGACGGCGAGCAGCCGCGCGCCGATGCCGGCACGGGCGAGGGCATCGCGGACCGCAGTGCGCTCCAACTCAGAGGGCGCGCCCACCAGGAGGACGGTCCGTACCGAGCCGAGCGGTGCACCCGCCTCGTCGAGGTCGTCGAGCGTCTCCTCGGCAGTGTCGGTGTGCAGGGCGAGGACGGTGGCCGGCACGAGCCGGAGCGCCGCAGCCACCTCGTCCGGGTCGTCGCCGGGGAACAGCGCCGGGGCGCCGGCCCCGAGCGCCGCCAGCTGCAGTCCCTGGTACGGCGCACTTGCCTCCAGCGGCATGGCCGCGACCAGCACGTCGTCGCGGGTGAGGCCCAGCACCTTCCAGAGCCGCGCACCCGCGCGCGCGACCACGTCGAGGTCGCGCCGGGTCGACGCGATCGGGTACCGCAGTCCGAGGCCTGCGAAGACGAACGACGTCGGCCGGGTGTCGGCCTCGACGGTCGCCTGGTAGGAACCCGGCCGCGCGATGCGCGACATCAGTGCCTTGCGCAGCCGCGGCCCCTCGGTGTGCAGCGCCCAGCCGGACTCGCCCGCCTGCACGACGAGCGACGCCGCGCCCTGCGGATCGCCGTCGGCGCAGACGTCGCGCTCGCCCACCGGCGGCACCTTGCTGATGTCCGCCGCGGCCTTGGCCGCCGTGGTGCCGAGTGCCTTGAGCCGCTCGCGCCAGAACGGCGAGAACGGTCCGACGACGTCCACGAGCTGCGACCGGAGAGCGGCCTGCTGGTCCTTGGCCTGCTGGGCGCTCGAGCGCTTGTCCCACATAGCGCGGAAGTTTACGAGGCACGCCGCAGCGGCGCGGCGAGGCAGCAGCCCATCTGCGAGGCTTCGGCCATGACGCGCTGGACCCCCACCGACATCCCCGACCAGACGGGACGCATCGCGCTCGTGACCGGCGCGAACTCCGGTCTCGGCTTCCACACGACCCTGGAGCTGGCCCGCAAGGGCGCCCGCGTGCTGATGGCCTGCCGCAATCCCGCGAAGGCGGAGACGGCGCTGGCCATGGTGCGCAAGGAGATCACCGACCCGAACGTCGAGCTGGTCCAGCTGGACCTGGCGTCCCTCGACTCCGTCGAGCGGGCGGCCGAGGACGTCGCGAGCCGCGTCCCGCACCTCGACCTCCTGGTCAACAACGCCGGCATCATGGCGGTGCCCTACGGGAAGACCGCCGACGGCTTCGAGATGCAGTTCGGGACGAACCACCTCGGTCACTTCGCCCTGACCGGCCGGGTGCTGCCCTTGCTCCTCAAGGCGGACGAGCCGCGAGTGGTGACCGTGTCCAGCGGGGCGCACGTCATCGGCAAGCTGCACTTCGACGACCTGACGGCCGACGGCCGCTACCAGCGGTGGCGCCGCTACGGCATGTCGAAGCTCGCGAACCTGCTGTTCAGCTCCGAGCTGCACCGTCGGGCCGGTGGCCGGATCCTGGCGACGTCAGCGCACCCCGGTTACGCCGCGACGCACCTGCAGGAGGGTCAGGGCCAGGCGGCGTTCCAGCTGCTCATGAGCTTCGGGAACAAGGTGATCGCGCAGTCCGACAGCCAGGGCGCGTGGCCGCAGCTCTATGCCGCGACGATGCCGGACGTGCTCGGCGACTCCTACTACGGGCCGCACTTCCTCAACCTGCGAGGCCACCCGGTCCCCACCTGGCGCACCGGGTCGGCCAGGAGCACCGAGGACGCCCGCAAGCTCTGGGACATCAGCGAAGAGCTCACCAAGGTCAGCTACCCCTTCTGACAGCCCACCGCCCCGCGATGAAGGGATACCGCGATGCCGATTCCAGCGGAAAATCGGCAGCGCGGTAGCCCTTCATGCCCGCGAGAGGGGGGCCCGCGGGGGGGGTGGGGGTACGACGGAGGCGGGCCGCCCCGATGGGGTGACCCGCCTCCGCCGGTGAGGACTAGCCCTTGCGCTTGTTGATCTCCTCGGTCAGCGCGGGGACGACCGTGTTGAGGTCGCCCACGAGACCGAAGTCGGCCAGCTCGAAGATCGGGGCCTCGGGGTCCTTGTTGATGGCCACGATGGTCTTCGAGGTCTGCATGCCGGCCCGGTGCTGGATGGCACCGGAGATGCCCGCGGCGATGTAGAGCTGGGGCGAGACGGTGCGACCGGTCTGCCCGACCTGGTTCTGGTGCGGGTACCAGCCGGCGTCGGTCGCGGCGCGGGAGGCGCCGACGGCTGCACCGAGAGAGTCCGCGAGCGCCTCGATGATGGAGAAGTTCTCCGGCGAGCCGACACCGCGACCACCCGAGACGACGATCGACGCCTCGCCGAGGTCGGGACGACCACCCTTCGCCTCGACGACCTTCTCCTTGATGGAGCTGGCCTTGTCGGCGTCGGTGAGGTCGACGGAGATCTGCTCGACCGCACCGGCACCCGCAGCCTCGGCCGGGGCGGTCGAGTTCGCGCGCACGGTGATGATCGGCGTACCGGTCTGCACCTTGGACTTCACGACGACCGACCCACCGAAGATCGGCTGCTCGGCCACGAGCTCGGGGGTGAGGCCGACCGCGTCGGTCAGCAGGCCGCCACCGGTCTTGACCGCGACCCGGGCGGCGACCTCCTTGCCCTCGGCGTTGCTCGGGATGAGCACGGCCGCGGGGGACTTCTCCGTCACCAGCTTCGCGACGGCCGCGGCCTTCGGCGCCACCAGGTAGGCGTCGAAGTCCTCGGCGTCGCCGACGTAGACCTTCTCGGCGCCGTAGGCCTTCACCTTGTCGGCGGCTGCCGCGGCACCCTTGCCGAGCACGATCGCGGACGGCTCACCCAGGCTCTTGGCCAGGGTCAGCAACTCGTAGGAGACCTTCTTCGGGGCGCCTTCGACATGGTCGATCAGGACGAGAATCTCAGCCACTTTTCGTTGCCCCTCAGACGAACTTCTGCGATGCGAGGAACTCGGCGACCTTGGCGCCGCCGTCACCCTCGTCCTTGACGATCTGCCCCGCCTGGCGCGGCGGCTTGTTCGAGAACTCGACGACCTGGCTCGGCGCGGCGGCCAGGCCGACAGCACCGGCGTCGAGGCCGGTGTCAGCGAGCGACTTGGTGTCGAGCGGCTTGCTCTTCGCGGCCATGATCCCCTTGAAGGAGGGGTACCGGGGCTCGTTGATCTTCTCCACGACCGACACGATCGCCGGCGTGGAGGCCGTCACGACGGCGTACCCGTCGTCGGTCTGCCGCTCGATGGTCACGGAGCTGCCGTCGACAGTGAGCTTGCGCGCGCCCGTCAGCTGCGGCTGGCCGAGGCGCTCGGAGAGCAGTGCGCCCATGACGGCCATCCGGCTGTCCGTCGCCTCCGACCCGACGATGACGAGGTCGTACTCGAGGCCCTCGAGCACCTTCGCGATGGCGGCGCTGGTCTGCACGGCGTCGCTGCCCTTGAGGGCGTCGTCGACCAGGTGCACGGCCTTGTCGGCACCCATCGAGAGCGCCTTGCGGATGGTCTCAACGGCACGCTCCGGACCCATGGTGAGGATCGTGACCTCGCCGCCCTGTGCCTCCTTGAGGCGCAGCGCCTCCTCGACGCCGTACTCGTCGATCTCGTTCATGACCACGTCGACCGACGCGCGGTCCAGGGTCTTGTCGGAGTCGTTGAGCTTGCGCTCCGCCCAGGTGTCGGGCACCTGCTTCACCAGTACGACGATGTTCATGCTCTGTCCATGATCGGGCTGCCGACCTCCGGCTCACCCGCGCGCGGACCTCGCGCGCGGCTCAATGAATGAGGGCCAACCGTATCGGCGCGCCTCGCGGCCGCTGCGGGCACCCTCGTTCGCACGATTGTTACCCGGAGGTAGCAGGCGGGCAACCTGTAGCGAGGTGACCTCCGCCACCTCTGCTGCCTGCGTCCGCTGGGGCTCCCACCTGGGCCGACGCAAGCCGCTGTCAGCGGCCCGCGAAGGTGGCCTTTCCAGGGCCGTTCTCGATAAAGGACCGCATGCCCGCCTTCTGGTCGTCGGTGGCGAACAGCCCTGCGAACAGGGAGGTCTCGAGCCGCAGGCCGTCGTCGAGGCTGAGCTCGAGTCCGTCGTCGATGGCCTGCTTCGCCGCGCGGAGGGCGACCGCGGGACCGGCGGCCCACTGCGCGGCCATCTCGATCGCGGCGGTGTAGACGTCGGCATCAGGTACGACCCGGTCGGCGATGCCGAGCGCGAGCGCCTCGTCAGCCTTCACGAACCGGCCGGTGTAGACCATCGACTTGGCCTTGGCCGGACCGACCAGACGACTGAGGCGCTGGGTGCCGCCCGCCCCCGGGATCACGCCGAGGAGGATCTCAGGGACGCCGACCTGGGCGCCCTCCCCGAGCACGCGGAAGTCGGCCGTCAGGGCGAGCTCGAAGCCGCCCCCGAGGGCGTAGCCGTTGATGGCCGCGACGACCGGCTTGGGCAGCCGCGCGACGAACTTGAGGACCTCCTGGAGCTTCGTCGCGTACCCGACCATGTCCGCATAGCTCTTGCCCTCCATCTCCTTGATGTCGGCGCCCGCCGCGAAGACCTTCTCGCCGCCGTAGAGGACGACCGCGCGGATCTCGTCGCGGTCGCGCACCTCGGTGGCGAGCTCGAGCAGCTCCAGCGTGAGCTGGGCGTTGAGCGCGTTCATCTTGGGACGATCCAACCGAATCGTCGCGATCGCGCCCTCAACCTCGAGCCGGACTAGCTCTCCCACGATGACACCCTTCTGTTGAAGAGGCGAAACCTCTTCGTTGACGACCCGCCGACCCTACGCTCGGGGTGTGTTCCGCGACTCACGCGGTGTGGTGCACACCGTCAGCTCGGCCGATCCGCTGGACGACATCCCGACGGGCGCCGCCGACGCGCTCGCGCGCGCCCTCCTGGTGGCGTCGCAGGGGGACCTGGGCGCCTTGCTCGAGCGATCGGAGGCCGTCGTCGACCTGCTCGAGCGCTGGCAGGACGCGTTCTTCGCTGCCCTGCCGCTCGAGGTCGACCTCGAGGAGGAGAAGCGCTGGGCCGAGCAGGCAGGCATCCGGCTCGAGGACGTCGAGGAAGAGTGGGAGGAGGACGACGAAGACGGGGACGACGAGCTCTCGGGGGCGCTGCCGCTCGAACCGATCGACGACGAGGATCTGGTCGTCTTCGAGGACAGAACCGGTCTCGCCGGCTCGCTGACCGAGGACATCGTGAGCGAGCTGGAGTCGGCGCTCATGCTGCTGCCGATGCGCACCCGGCTCGAGGCGCTGGTCGCGTCGACGACTCTGGTGCACGGCTGGTGCGACCTGATGGCCGACCACGAAAAGTGCCTCGGCCATCTCGTGCTGATGCACGGCGAGCGGCCGGAACCGGCCCCCCACGCCGCGCGCGTGGACAGGCATGCAATGTTGCACGCCGGGCAAGCGCACCACTGAGCCTGCCTGGACCCCCTGACCCCGGAGAACCTGTGAGCCTGGACCGCCCTGTCTGGCAGACCGTCGACGTCGACGGTTCCCGGTTGCGGGTCATGACGGCCGGGAGCGGAGATCCGCTGCTGTTCCTGCACGGCTGGGGGCTGTCTCCCCGGGCGTACGCCGACGGCGTCACGCGACTGACCGCGGCCGGGTTGCAGGTCATCGCCCCGGCTCTGCCCGGGTTCGGAGGCAGCGAGGCACCCCGGCTGCGCTCGCTGGACCTGCCGTCGTACGGCCGCCGGGTCGGACGGCTCCTGGATGTCCTGGGCGTGGAGCACCCTGCGTTCGTCGTGGGGCACTCGTTCGGAGGCGGCGTAGGCATCTGCCTCGGCACCGAGCGTCCGGAGCGGGTCCGTTCGCTGACACTGCTCAACTCCATCGGCGGGGCGCCCGGTCAGCGCGCGGGACTGGTCGATGCCTCGTGGCTGAGGTGGATGCTGGGGACGCTGTCCGAGCTCAGCCCGCGCGACATCGCGCGGTCGGCCCCAGGCATGCTGCGCGACTTCATCCCCAACGCCCTGCGCAAGCCAGTGACGATGGTCCGCACGGGAAAGCTGGCGCTCACCGTCGACCTCGCCGAGCAGGCTGAGCGGCTCATCGCCTCCGGCGTACCCGTGCTGTTCTTCTGGGGCGACGACGACCGGCTGATCCTGCCGGGAGCGCTCGGGGCGATCGCCGGTGCGCTGCCCAGCGAGGTGGTGCAGGGCCGGCACGGGTGGCTGCTGTCCCGACCCGAGGAGTTCGCCTCCCTGGTGCGCGACGCGCTGGTCGTGCACGCGATGCTCGAGCGCAAGCAGCGCGGGCAGGCACTCGTGCTGCCCGCCGGCTCGACGCTCGCCGACCTCATCCCGCCGGAGCGCCGGACAACCGCACGAAACGGGCGCGCCCGGGTACGCGCCTAGTCTCGGGCGCAGGACTCGGCGCGGAAAGGCCGGGCGCAGGACTCGGCGCGGAGGAGCACAGCGTGAACGAGCGCGCGTGGCCAGGGCGGCCCTTCCCGCTCGGTGCCACCTGGGACGGGGAGGGCACGAACTTCTCGCTGTTCAGCATGGCTGCCGAGGGCGTGGACGTCTGCCTCTTCGACGACCGCGGGCACGAGAGCCGGGTGCCGCTCGAGGAGTCGACCTACCACGTCTGGCACGGCTTCCTGCCGCAGGTCGGGCCGGGGCAGCGGTACGGCTACCGGGTGCACGGCCCGTTCGAGCCCGCACACGGTCACCGGTTCAACCCCCACAAGCTGCTCGTCGACCCGTACGCCCGCGCCATCGAGGGCGACTTCCGCCTCGACCCCGCGGTCTTCGGCTCGGCCCGCGGCCGCGACGACCAGCTGACTGTCAAGGACAGCGCGCCGTACGTGCCCAAGAGCGTCGTCGTCCACGACTCCTTCCCGTGGGGCGACGACCACCGCCCCAACCACGCGTGGTCCGACACCGTCATCTACGAGATGCACGTACGCGGCTTCACGCAGCGGCACCCGGGCATCCCCCCGCAGCTGCGGGGAACGTACGCCGGACTCGCGCACCCCGCGGCGGTCGAGCACCTCCAGCACCTCGGGGTCACGGCCGTCGAGCTGCTGCCCGTCCACCACTTCGTGTCGGAACCGCAACTGCTCCGTCGCGGCCTCAGCAACTACTGGGGCTACAACTCGCTCGGCTACTTCGCCCCGCATGCGGCGTACTCCTCGAGCGGGACGCGGGGTGAGCAGGTGCGGGAGTTCAAGGCGATGGTCAAGGCCTTGCACCAAGCCGGCATCGAGATCATCATCGACGTGGTCTACAACCACACCGCCGAGGGCAACCACCTCGGCCCGACGCTGTCGTTCCGCGGCATCGACAACATCGGCTACTACCGCCTACGCGACAGCGACCGGCGCTACTACGCCGACTACACCGGCTGCGGCAACACGCTCGATGCGCGCAACCCGCATGTGCTGCAGCTGCTGATGGACTCGCTGCGGTACTGGGTGACGGAGATGCACGTCGACGGCTTCCGCTTCGACCTCGCGTCCGCGCTGGCCCGGTCGATGCACGACGTGGACAAGCTGTCGGCGTTCTTCGACGTCATCCAGCAGGACCCGGTGGTCTCGCAGGTCAAGCTCATCGCGGAGCCGTGGGACGTCGGCGAGGGCGGTTACCAGGTGGGTGAGTTCCCCCCGCTCTGGACCGAGTGGAACGGCAAGTACCGCGACACGGTCCGTGACGTCTGGCGCGGCGACGACCGCGGTGTGCGCGAGCTCGCGTACCGGCTCAGCGGTTCCTCCGACCTCTACCAGGACGACGGCCGGCGACCGTATGCGTCGATCAACTTCGTGACCGCTCACGACGGCTTCACGCTGCGGGACCTCACGACGTACGAGGTGAAGCGCAACGAGGCGAACGGCGAGGACAACCGCGACGGCACCGACGACAACCGGGGCTGGAACTGCGGCGTGGAGGGCGAGACCGACGATCCGGAGGTCAACGCGCTGCGGCTGCGGCAGGCGAAGAACCTGCTGACGACGCTGCTGCTGTCGACTGGCGTCCCGATGCTGACGATGGGCGACGAGCTGCGCCGGACCCAGCGCGGCAACAACAACGCCTACTGCCAGGACAACGAAATCAACTGGATCGACTGGTCGGAGCTGAACGACGGCGGCCGCGAGCTCCTGGAGTTCACCAAGCACCTGATCCAGATCCGTATGCGCCACCCGATCCTGCAGCGCGGGCGCTTCCTCGCGGGCTGGCAC
>JBHEMB010000035.1:0-3463 GCA_046262855.1 Mycobacteriales bacterium
CGGCGCCGGCGTCGATGGCCCAGCCCGTGAGGTTCATCGGCCCGCGGGCGGGGTCGACGTGCTCGATCGCGCCGAAGGGCACGGTCGGCTTGGGGAACAGCCGCAGCCAGTTGTCCGGCGTCCAGGAGCTGCTGACGGCCAGCCCCTGCTGACGCTGGAACTGCTGCACCGCAGAGGTCGTGTCGCTCGTCCAGGTGCCGGTCGCCGTGCGCTGCAGGCCGGTCTGCAGCGCAGCGACGGCCGCGCCTGACGACGACGGCGTCAACGTGGTGCTGCCGTAGCTCGCCAGCACCGGAAGGTTCGCAGGCCGGGCCACGGGGGTGACCGTCGGCAGCGCTGGGGCCTTCCCGGGGCCGTAGTCGATCGGCGCGACGCGCCCGGTCCAGTAGGACGTCGCCTGCTTCGCCCCGGCCCAGCCGAAGGAGAAGTGCACGTGGTCGGTGTGCTCGCTGGCGCCGCTGTAGGGCTGCCAGCCGCGGTCGGCCTGGTAGCCCTTCCAGATCCGGTTGTTCCAGATCATGTACATCAGGCCGAGCCGCCGGAACATGGCGTTGGTGTTGCCGTACCTGTCGGTGGCGAGCAGCCACGCCAGCAGGTCGTTGACGTGCGTGACGTCGGTCGGGTTGCTGGCGGACACCTCCCAGTCGAAGGCGCGCCCCTCCTTGTGCTCGCTCTGCCCGCCGGTGCCGCAGTCGCGCACGATGCCGTCGCTGCCGGTGTCCGGGTAGGTCTCGATGAGCAGGTTCATGAACGCCCGGACGCCGGGCTTCGCGACCGGGTCGCAGAGGGACTGCCCGACGTAGGGCTGGTAGGCCTCGATGGCCGACGTCAGGCCGACCGGCGTGGCGGGGGCCGCGCTTGCGGGCACCCCGAGAACGGTCGCCAGCAGCGCGGCTGCTGTCACGACCACCAGCGCCCAGTCACGCCAGCACCGCGTGCGCACTCTGCCGACCTCCTCGCGTCCTAGGTGCCTTCGTCCGGTCTCGCCTGACCCTTGAGTCACATCTGCCTCAGTCGCTTGCCTCAGTCGCTGTCGCCGAGTCGGTGCACCGGGGACACCCCGAGCCGGCCGTTGCAGACCCGCAGCCCGGTCGCCACGGTCCTGGGCGCCGTCGTCCCCGGCAGCGTGACGCGGATCGCGGACCGGTCGGTGCAGGTGCCGGTGCGCGACGTTGCCAGCGCGAACGACAGCGTGGTGGCGCGGCTCAGCGTGTAGGTCTGCACGTTCTCGGGCGGCAGCCCCTCGCCGCCGGGGGTGACGCTCGCGCCGCTGACGACCACCGCCGGGTAGCCCCGGAGCTGGCACGGCGCGCCGCTCGTGCGCAGCGTGTAGACCTCGGCGCGGTACGCGGGCTTGATCACCGTGTCGGCGTCGGTGATCGTCACCGCGGAGGGCCTGCACGTGGGCTGGCCCACGGGGGCGGGTGACTCCGTGCCACTCGGTACGACGGGAGCGCGCGTCGTGGTCGGTGTGGGGGACAGCGTGGGGCTCGGTACGGCGCTGACGGTCGCTGTGGGGCTCGGCGTGGGACTCGGCGTCTCCACGGCGGCGGGAGTGGAGCTCGAGCAGGCGGCTGCCAGGACGAGGGTGGCCAGGCTCACAGGACGACCGGGTCTGCGCACCCGGACCAGGCTACGGGCCCTCGGGCACGAGTTCGGGGACCCCGGGGGTGGGGCCTTGATCCCCTAGAGTGGCAACGCTTCCCTGACCTCTTCCTAGACGAGACCGATGCCGCAGCTCACCGAGATCTGGACCTATCGGGGTCTGATCGGCAACTTCGCCCAGCGCGAGCTGCGAGGGAAGTACAAGGGCAGCGCCTTGGGCCAGCTCTGGTCGCTGGTCAACCCGTTGGCCACGCTCGGCATCTACAGCCTCGTGTTCGGGTTCTTCCTGCGGTTCCCCCCACCGGTGGCCGGTAACGGCACCTTGAAGAACTTCGCCGTCTACCTGTTCACCGCGTTGGTCGCCTGGAACTTCTTCAACGCGATCGTGACCGGTTCCATCGGAGCCCTCGCCGGGGCCGGCCCGCTGCTCAAGAAGATCTACTTCCCGCCGTTCGCTTCGGTCTTCGGGGGGGCCGGGGCGACGCTCTACCAGGCTGGCATCGAGATGGGCCTGCTCGTGGTGGTCATGATCGTGCTGCAGAACATCTCGTTCACGATCCTGCTCCTTCCGGTCCTGCTCGCGCTGCTCGCGTTGTTCGCGCTGGGCATCGGCTTGCTGCTCGCCATGCTCAACGTGAAGGACCGCGACGTGGCCTACCTGACGACGATCGGCCTCAACCTGCTCTTCTACGCGACGCCGATCATCTACCCGATCAGCAAGGTGCCGGTCCGCCGCAACGGCATCGGGGTGCGGCAGTTCTACGACCTCAATCCGCTCACCCAGTTCGTCGAGGCGTTCCGGGACGTGGTGTACGACCTGCGGGTGCCGAGTGCGTCCCGCCTGCTGGGGCTGCTCGTCGTCAGCGTCGTGGTGTTCCTCTTGGGCTTCACCATCTTCCAGCGCGGCTCCCGTGACGTGGCCGAGCTGCTCTGACATGTCATCGATGAGCACCAGCGACATCGCGATCCGCGTCGAGGACGTCAGCAAGGTCTTCGAGCTGCACTCGGACCGCCGTACGAACATCAAGGAGCGGTTCGTCCGCGGCCGGTCGAACGAGGGCGACAAGTTCTGGGCGCTCAAGGACGTCGGGTTCGAGGTGCCCCGCGGGTCGACGTACGGCCTGATCGGCCACAACGGCTCGGGCAAGTCGACGATGCTCAAGCTGCTGGCCGGCATCCATCGGCCCACGACCGGGACGATCATGGCGGACGGCCGGGTCAGCGCGATGATCGAGCTCGGCGCCGGCTTCCACCCCGAGCTGTCGGGGCGGGAGAACATCTACCTCAACGGGTCGATCCTCGGACTGACGCGCAAGCAGATCGAGGCGTCGATCGACGAGATCATCGACTTCAGCGGGCTGGAGCGGTTCATCGACTCGCCGGTGAAGATCTACAGCTCGGGCATGTACGTGCGGCTGGGCTTCGCCATCGCGGTCAACCTCGATCCCGAGATCCTGCTCATCGACGAGATCGTCGCCGTCGGTGACGAGGAGTTCCAGCGCAAGTGCTTCGACCACCTCTACAAGCTGCGCCGCAAGGGCGTGACGATCTGCTTCGTGTCGCACTCGCTGCCGCTGGTGCAGACGCTCTGCGACCACGCCCTCTGGCTCGACCACGGCGTGATGAAGGAGGAGGGCAAGGCCCTCAAGGTGGTCGACGCCTACCTGCGCGAGGTCAACAAGGCCGAGGCCTCCCGGCTCGGTGACGCCGAGGCTCTCGACGACAGCGGCAGCCGGCGCGGCACGCGCGAGATCACGATCAGCAAGGTCGAGTTCCTCGACCCCACCGGCGCTCCGACTCCGGTCGGCACCACCGGCGACGAGCTGACGATCCGGATGCACTACGAGGTCCACGACCC
>JBHEMB010000036.1:0-3396 GCA_046262855.1 Mycobacteriales bacterium
TCGTAGGTCACGTCGCCCGAGAGCACGAGGTGCGTCTGCAGCACGACCGTCGGCACCCGGCTGCCCCCGATGCTGAGCGTCTCATGGCGCACCAGCTTGTTGGTCGCGGTGACATGCGTCGCGCCATCTGTCGAGGTCGCCGACCACGACCAGCCGCGTCCGACGACCGCCGGGTCGGGTACGAGGAGGACAGGTGTCGTGGGGCGGAACTCCTTGGTGAACGCCGGCGACGTGAGCTTCAGCGAGGCCCCGTAGCTGCCGGTGTCTCGGACCACGATGTCCTGCTCGGTGTCGCCGGCATCGTCGCTGTGCAGCGTCGAGTGCTGCACGTCGTCCTTCAGCGGGCTGATCGTCAGCGTCTGCGTCCCTGAGGCGTCCTGGGGGGTCGCGCCGAAGGTCACCTTGCCGCTCGAGGTGTAGGTGTAGCGCCCCGGTGCGGTCGCCTTCGAGGCTGCGGGCCGGCCGGGAGCCTTCGTGCTGAGCGGGACGGCGCGGGTGACCGTCGGAGCCGCCGACGCCCCGCTGGTGTCCGCGCCGGTGCCTGCCGACGGGCGGGTCTTGGCCCCGGGTGCGACGCCGTGCGCCGGTGCCGTGCTGGTCGCGCTGCTCGGTGTCTCGGTCGTGTCCAGCGACTGAGGCGGTGAGCTGCTGCCGGAGGAGCATGCCGTCAGCAGGGCGAGGGGGGCGATCAGGAGCAGTGGGGTTCGCACCCCTTCATCCTGCCCTGCGCTCGCAAGCGGGCCGTGTCGGAGATCCGACAGCGCTGGCATCGTGCAAGGACAACAGTGCCGTCGTGCTCCTCGTGACCCTGCGCGATCTCCAGTGGCGCCTCCGCAGGTTCCTGATCGCCGGGATCGGCGCGGCGACGGTCTTCGCTCTGACCTTGGTGATGGCCGGGCTGGTCGCGAGCTTCGAGAGCGAGCCGGTCCGGGTGCTCGACGCCGTCGGTGCCGATGCGTGGGTGATGCCGACGGGTGTCGACGGGGTGTTCACGACCATCTCGGTGCTGCCGGAGTCGACGGTCGCCTCGGTTGCCAGGCAGCCGGGCGTGACGGAGGCCTGGCCCGTCGTCGTCCTGCACCACACCGTCAGGGAGCACGGGACCAAGGACGTGACCGTCGTCGCGTACGCCGACGGTGGTCTCGGCACCCCGCACCTGACGGCCGGGAGGCTGCCCCGCGGGCCGCGTGAGCTGGTGGCTGACAAGACGCTGCATGCCGCGGTAGGCAGCCGGGTTTCGCTGGCAGGCAAGGACTTCACGGTCGTGGGACGCACGTCCGGCATGAGCATGAACGCCGGCCAACCGCTGCTGTTCACCCGGCTGCACGACGCGCAGCGGACGTTCGTCGGTGGCGCGGCCGTGATCAGTGCTGTCCTCACCAAGGGTGTCCCGGCGCGCCTCCCGGCCGGACTGCAGGCGCGCAGCCGCGAGACGACCAAGGGTGACATGCTGCGCCCGATCCACGGGGCCCTGCAGTCCGTCAAGCTCACGCTCTCCCTGCTCTGGGTGGTGGCCGCCCTGGTCGTCGGGTCAGTGGTCTACCTGTCTGCGCTGGAGCGAGCCCGCGACTTCGCCGTCTACAAGGCGACCGGCTGGTCCAACCCCGCGCTCGCTGTCGGGCTGGCGCTGCAGGCCATGCTGCTGTCCACGGGCGCCTCCCTGCTGGGCGTCCTCGGCGCGCAGCTGCTGCTTCCGGCGTTCCCGCTCGAGTTCGGCGTTCCGCCCACGGCGCGGCTGCTGCTGCCCGTCGTCGGGGCGGCGGTCGGCCTGCTCGCGAGTGCCGCCGGACTGCGCCGCGCTGTCGGCGTACAACCCGCTCTTGCCTTCGGCGGGCAGTGATGTCCGGGCTGCTTGTCGACGACCTGACCGTGACCTACCGCAGCGGCGACTACGAGGTCAGCCCACTGGACCACTTCTCGATGCAGGCCAGGGACGGCGAGCTCGTGCTGCTGCTGGGGCCCTCCGGCTGCGGCAAGACGACGCTGCTGTCCTGCCTCGCCGGGATCCTGCGGCCGCACGCCGGGAGCGTGCGGGTGGCCGGCACGGAGGTCGTGGCCCTTGAGGGCAAGGCGCTCACGGAGTACCGGCGGCGCAGCGTCGGTGTCGTCTTCCAGGCCTTCAACCTCGTCCCGTCCCTGACCGCGCTGGAGAACGTCGCCGCCCCGCTGTGGGGAGCAGGGGTGCGGCGCGACGCGGCGCGAACGCGGGCGGCGGCGCTGCTCGAGCGGGTGTCCTTGGGGGATCGCTCGGGCTTCCGTCCCGGCAGGTTGTCGGGGGGTCAGCAGCAGCGGGTGGCGATCGCGCGAGCACTCGCCCATGACCCCCCGCTGCTGCTGGCGGACGAGCCGACGGCACACCTGGACTACCTGCAGGTGGAGGGCGTCCTGGCACTGCTGCGGTCGCTGGCCGCGCCGGGTCGGGTGGTCGTCGTCGCGACGCACGACGACCGGATGCTGCCGCTCGCGGATCGCGTCGTCGACCTGACCGAGCTGACCCAACAAGCCCAACCGGCAGGCGACGTCGTCCTGGAGCCGGGGCAGGTGCTGTTCCGACAGGGTGAGCGCGGCTCGCTGGTCTTTGTCGTCGAGTCGGGCGAGGTGGAGCTGGTGCGGGAACGCGCGGATGGCACCGACGAGCGGCTCCAGGTCGCGAAGGCCGGCGACTACTTCGGCGAGCTCGCACCGCTGCTCGGCTTCCCCCGCGCAGCGACCGCACGGGCCCGCACGTCGAGCCGGTTGCGGGCCTTCGACGTCGCCGAGTTCCGCGCACTCGTCGGTAGTGACGGCATCGCGCAGCGACTGGGAAAGACGCACCGCTAGCGTCCGCGTCCCCCGCCGCTGAGGCAGGAAAGCAGGGGAGCACGTCGAAACACGACGTATGTCACCCAGCAAGCGCCCGCTCCGCCTCAGCCTGCTCGCAGCCGGGTTGGCGGCCCTCGCCGGCGGTGCCGCCCTCGCCGCCCCGCCGATGCCCAAGGAGCCCACCTCGCCCGTCCCCTACCCCTCACAGCGGTTCGTGGCCACATACGCCGTGTACAACGCCGAGGGGGTCAAGACCGGGACCGCGAAGTGGCACTGGACACCCACCGGCGGCAACTGCTGCGAGGTCTACGTGACCGCAACGTCCAAGGGCGGCCTGCTGGAGTACGGCGGCTCGTACCCCTACTTCTCCGCAGACCGTGGCAAGACCTGGACCCGGGTCAACTTCGCGACGCCCCTCTACAACGGGGAGGGCGCGATCGTCGCGGGCCCGCACGGTGACTACTTCGGCGTGTCCTGGGACCCGTACACGGGCGACCACCTGCAGGGCGTGAAGTACACGGCCGCGACGAAGCGGTGGGAGACGGCAGAGGCGCCCATCAAGTCGCCGTTCTTCGACCGCGAGTGGATCACCTA
>JBHEMB010000037.1:0-12154 GCA_046262855.1 Mycobacteriales bacterium
GGTCTCGGTGACGTCCAGGCTTCCGGACAGCAGGACAGAGGCCTCGGCGAGGAAGCGCAGTCGCTCGGCGGCCAGCTCGGCGCGCGCGGTGGCGGCGACCCGCTCCAGGGCCTGCGCGGTCGCGTCCGCGAGGCTGGTGACGAAGCTCAGCTGCCGCGCCCCCTCCTGCTCCGGCCCGAACGTCACACCGAACACGCCCAGCTTGTGGGTGCCGACGATGAGCGGCGCCAGCAGCAGCGACCGGTCCTCGCTGTAGAGGCCCGCGAGTCGCGGGTAGGTGCTCTCGATCTCGGCGAGGTCCCGCAGGATCACCGGCCGTCCCGTCGACAGGGCGGTGTACGCCGGAAGCTCGGGGTCGTCCGGGTCGACCGTCGGGAAGCTCCTCGCCACCGCGCCGTCGGTGCTCGAGGTGGCCCGGCTGTGCAGCAGGCCGTCGTCCTGGATGAGGTGCAGGCGGGCCGCGAGGGCCCCGAGCTGCTCGGTCGCGCTGGTCACCGCGAGCCGTGCGACCTCCGCCTCCGTGCTCGCGCTGGTGAGCTGCCCGACCACGTTCATCAGCCCGTCGAGCCGCTGCGCGAGCAGCTCCGCATCATGACGAGCCCGCTGCTCGGCCAGGAAGAGCTCGCAGCGCTGCAGCGCGAGCGCGGCTTGGTCGGCGAGGGCCAGCAGGTAGCGGCGCTCGCTCTCGTCGAACAGCCGGGGCGTGTCGAAGCTGAAGCGCAGCACTCCCAGCCGACGCCCGGCGACCAGCGGGACCAGGCAGCTCGAGACGGTGCCCGGCTCGATCGCAGCCAGTGCCGGGAACAGCCCGTCGCGCTGTTCCGCCGACTCCAGCCAGAGCGGTTCGCCGGTGCGCAGCACGAGCGGCTCGGGCAGCTCGGTGTCGGACAGCTGGGCCGTCTCGAGCCGGGCGACGTGGTCCGCGGGTAGCCCGACGGTCGACAGCACCTGCAGGCCCTCGTCGCTGTAGGCAACGAGGTTGCCGGCGTGCGCGCCGAGCACGTCGACACCGGAGGAGACCACGGCCGCCGCGACGTCCGAGGCATGCGTGAGCCCGGCGAGGGCGGAGGCCACGGCATAGAGGCCCGTCGACCGCCGTACGGTCACGCGCAGCGCCGCGAGGTCCGTGACCTCCCGCGCCAGCCGGGCCTGGAACGGCGGCACCGGCGGCGGCAACGCACCGTGCGAGCGGGCGCGGAGCTGGTCCACGATCGCCTGCACGTACCAGTGCCGGAACACCTGGTGGACCGGCGGGCTGGCCAGCGTCAGCAGCCGGGCAGCGCCCGCATAGCGGTCGAGCTCGTCGAGCGCGGCGAGGTACGCCTCCCCGGCCGCGGCGGCCGACGCCGGCAGGACGAGGACGAGGTTGGTCTCGTCGTCGCCGCGGGCAGCAGCTGCCAAGGCCTGCTCCTTGATGGCGACGCGCGCCTGCGCGAAGCCCTGCACGACCGCAGGGACCAACGTGCTCAAGTGGACCGGCAGGTCCTGCGAGCCGGCCAGGGCGAACTCCCGGACCAGGTTGTCGACGTGCGCCTTGGCCTCGAGCAGCAAGTCGGTCGGGACCGATCCGAGCCGGACCTCGAAGCGCTGCCCCTCCTCGTCCGCGTCCTCAGGCCACTCGGCCAGCAGCGACTCCAGGTCCATGTCGGGCTCGGTGCGCGCCAGGTCCGTCGGGGTGAACGGGATCTCTGCCCAGACCACCTTGTGGCCCGGCCTGCCGCTGTCCACACCCCAAGCCCGCGACAGCGCCGCGACCATCGCCAGCCCGCGGCCGGTCATGGCGGTGGTGCTCTCCCGGACGGCGACAGGCATGCCGTGTCCGGCGTCCTCGACCTCCACCCGGATCGACTCGCTCAGCTGCTCGACGCGCAGCTCGATGTCGCCTGCGAGCGTGTGCAGCACCGCATTGGTGACCAGCTCGGTCACGACCAGCTCGACGTCCTCGCGCAGCGTCGACTCCGGCAGGACGGCACGGACATGCCGCCTGGCCACGGGCACCGAGTCGGTGCCGCGACTCAGCCGCACTGCGTCGGGCACGCAGCGTCCCCCCCTCTCCGGTCCTGAACCGGTTTTGCCCCTGCACCCGCGGTCGTAACCTCCGCCATTCGGGCTAACGCGTTGGTCCTAGGACAGCAAGCCCCTGGCCGCTCGGACCCTCCCACGGGCACGGTCGGGGCATGCATCGACACGCAGCTCCCCTGCTCCTGCCGAGGGCACGGGAGACTGACCCGGTGAGCAACAGCACAGGGCTGCACCCGGTGCGGGTCGGGAGGGCCGTCACCACGTTCCTGGTCTCGGGCCTGGCCGTCCTGACGGTCGTCGCCCTCGTGCTGGCCGTGTCCCAGCACCGGCAGGCCACCGCGGAGGCCATCCGCGACGCCCGCGCCCTCACCAACCTCGAAGCGACCGACGTCGTCGGACCGTTGCTGAGCGACGCCGCGCTCGTCCCCGGCCCTGCCCAGGACCGCCTCGACGCCGTGGTCCGCAGCCGAGTGCTCGGCACGCAGATCGTCCGGGTGAAGATCTGGGACCGCACAGGGACGATCCGGTACTCCGACGACCACGACCTGATCGGCGTCCGGTTCGGGCTGCCCCCCGACGAGCTGGCTGTGCTGCAGGGGGGCCGGGCCAAGGCGGAGGTGACCGACCTCGACGAGCCCGAGAACCGCGACGAGCAGCCGTTCGGCAAGCTGCTCCAGGTCTATCAGGGCGTCCGGACGCCGACCGGGACCCGGCTGCTGTTCGAGACCTACCAGCCGTACTCGGTCATCACGGTCGCCAGCCGCCGGCTCTGGCTGTCGAGCCTGCCGGTGCTGCTGGGTGGACTCGTCCTGCTGTACGTCGTGCAGGCACCGCTCGCGTACCGGATGGCGTCCCGGCTGCGGGCCGCCCAGGACGAGCGGGAGGGCCTGCTGCTCTCGACGCTGGCCGCCAGCGATCGCGAACGGGCCACCATCGCCGCCGACCTGCACGACGGCGTCGTCCAGGGGCTGGCCGGTGCGTCGTACACGCTCGACGCCCAGCCCACCCCCGACGTCGCCCGCCGGACCGCGGCCGACCTGCGGCGGTGGGTGCGCGAGCTGCGCAGCCTGGTCGTGACCATCACGCCACCGGCGCTGCACGCGCAAGGGCTGGCCGCGTCGCTGTCCGACCTGGGGGCCACCCTCGAGCTGCGGGGGCTGGCCGTGCAGGTCGACGTCGAGGACGTGCGGGCCTCGGAGGCCGTCGAGTCGCTCGTCTACCGGACCGCCCAGGAGGCGGCCCGCAACGTCGTGCGGCACGCCTCGGCGTCGCACGTGTGGCTGTCGCTGACCCGCGCACCCCTCGTCCTCACCGTGCGCGACGACGGCATCGGCCTGTCCGCCGAGGACTCCCCGCTGCGGCGCGGCTCCGTCGGGCTCGAGCTGCTGCGGGCACTGGCCGAGGCCCAAGGCGCGACGCTGACCGTCACGGGGACGGAAGGGACCGGGACGTCAGTGCGGCTGGAGGTCCCGTGATCGCCGTCCTGATCGTCGACGACCACGCCGTCGTCCGGCGCGGCCTGAGCGACCTGCTCGGGGCGGCCGAGGGCATCTCCGTCGTCGGTGCCGTCGAGGACGGATCCCTTGCGGTGCAGGCGGTCGCGACCCTGCAGCCCGACATCGTGCTGATGGACCTGTCGATGCCGACCGTGGACGGCATCGAGGCGACGGTCCGGGTGCTCGAGGCGCACCCGGACACGAAGGTGATCGTGCTGACGTCGTTCAGCGAGAGCGCCCGGATCCTCGCGGCCCTGGAGCCGGGGGCGGTGGGCTACCTGTTGAAGGACGCCGAGCCCGAGGACATCGTGAAGGCCGTCCGGGACGCCGCGGCAGGCGGCGTACCCCTGTCTCCTCAGGCAGCGCGTGCGCTGCTTCCTGGCAACCGTCCCGCCGCGCGCTCCGATGCGCTGACGGCCCGGGAGCGCGAGGTGCTCGCCCTGGTGGCTGCCGGCCTGCCGAACAAGAGCATCGCCCGCCGGCTCGCCATCAGCGAGAAGACCGTGAAGGCGCACCTCACCCGGGTGTTCACGGTGCTCGGCGTCCAGGACCGGACGTCGGCCGCCCTGTGGGCCCAGCGCCAAGGCCTCGTCTAACTGGCTTGCGTCATGACGCTGCCGCGTGTCGCAGGGCCACGTGCGATGACGTAAGCGGGGTGCTCAGGTGACGGTGAGGCTGCCGTGCATGCTGGCGTGGTAGGTGCAGTGGTAGTTGTAGCTGCCCGGTTTGGTCGGCGCCGTGAAGGTCTTCGGGGTGCCGCCGATGTCGTCGGCGTCGAACACGCCCTTCGTGTCGGAGGTGACGGTGTGCTCGGCGTCGTCGAGGTTCTTGACGGTGATGGTCGTGCCGGGCGCCACCTGCAGGGGGGTGTAGCGGAAGCCCTTGATCGTGATCGTCGGCTCCGACGCCGCGGCGGTCGCACCGGTGGTCTGTTCGGTGGTCGGCTGGCTGGTCGGCTCGCTGCTGCTCGAACACGCGGAGGCAAGCACCAGCAGGACCACGGCAACCGCGCGTGAAGTCGTCATGACCCGGACTCTTCCGTCCGAAGCGGGCCCTGACGAGTGGACGGAGGTCCTAGGACTCCCGCTCGGGTTCCGGCAGCGGGGGTGTCTCGCGCAGCAGCACCTCGCCGTCGTGCTCCAGCTGCTTGGTGACCTCGGCCGGCGGGTCGTCGTCGCTCCAGAGCAGCAGCGCCAGGTTCAGCCGCGCCTCGACGAGCTTGTCGGAGTGGTCGTTGAACGCGACGTCGTATCGCCGGAACGCCTCGTTCAGGCGCTCGTCGAGCGAGAGGTGCTCTTCCACGAAGGGCTCTCGTGGTTCCCGGGGCAGCGGAGTAGTCATCGCGCCCAGCTCTACCCTGTCGGCTGCTTCCTCATGCCGGGCTCGTCGGCCTGCCGCACGATGAGCTCCTCGAGATCCGCAGCGGGTACGGCGGTCAGGCCGACCGTGTGCGTCGGCCGGACATACGGCTCGTAGGCCACCGGGACCTCTTCGGGGAGGACCACCGACGGCAGCTGCCGGCCGAGCCGGATCGTGATCTCGATCAGCCCCTTGAACCCCACGCAGCCGCAGCCGCTGCACTCGGAGCCGCGCCGGTAGTGCTCGTGCGCGTCCTTGCCATGCCCACAGCGGCAGGGTCGCCGGACGCTGATCGCCATAGCTGAAGGATCGTCATGCGGCGAAAGGTTCTTGACCGGTTTCACCCATTTGGCCCTCTAGGACGCCGCCGCCGGGTCCGCGCCGCTCTCCATGTGGGCCTGCACCATCTCGCGGATCGTCCGTTCCATCGCGAACGCGAGGTGCGCATCGACGGCCAGTCGCGCGAGTGGCTTGAGCCGGTTGATGAGCTCGCTGACCTCCGCCAGCGAGCCGTCGAAGGACTCCGTGCGGGGCAGTACGGCGTGGTCGGCGACAGCACCGACCAGGCGCTTCGCGGTGCGGTCCATGTCGTCGGCGAGGGCGGCCGAGAGCCCGAGCACGACGGTCAGGGGGATGCCCGCCTTCACCAGCTCCGAGCCGGCGTGCAGCAGCCGCGGCGACGGGACCCGGAACCGGTCGCCCTCCGGGACGACCAGGCGCTGCTCGACGGCCACCGCGGCGTTCTCGGGAGTCAGCTCGTCGCCGAACAGCTCCCCGAGCTGCTCCGCGGTCACGTAGTCGTCGACCTCGTCGGACCACGGGGTGGTGAGGACCTCCTCCAGCCCGAGCAGGTCGGTGAGATTGCGGCCGCGCTGCCAGGCCGCGAGGAACTCCGCGATGTGCGCGAACGTGTACCCCTTCTCGAGCAGGGAGCCGATCAGCCGCAGCCTGGCCAGGTGGGCGTCGCTGTACACACCGGTCCGGCCCTCGCGGCGGGGCGGCGGCAGCAGGCCGCGGTCCTGGTACACGCGGACGTTGCGCACCGTCGTACCGGCCGCCCGGGCCAGGTCGTCGATGCGGTACTCAGCCACACGCACTCCTTGCGCCTGGGGGGTTGACACCCGCGAGCGTACCGCCGCTACTGTGACAACGCACGATGTCATCATCAGACATTGTCACAATAGGGAGAGATAGTGGCTGAGACCCTCAAACCCGCCCGGGGCGTGGACCTCGCCCAGGTCCTGCCGGTCACGGCGGTGCTGGCGGCGCTCGGGGCGACCGTCCTCGTCACCTGCTGGCTGTACCGGCGCGGCCGCACCCCGGCTCTCGAGCGCGGCGTCGCGTGGGCGGAGCAGCAGTCCGGTCTGCCCGGCTGGGCCGCCATCCCGGCACTGGTGAGCTCGGTGTCGCTGCTGACCGCGGGCTTCGGCTTCTACTGGGACGTGGCCGTGCACATCGACCGCGGCCGCGACTCCTCGCCGTTCGGCACCCCTGCGCACTGGCCGATCGTCATCGGGCTGTGCGGTCTCGCGCTCGCCGGCATCCTCGCCATCGCCCTCGACAAGGACGTCGACGGCAAGGCCGCAGTGGTGCTGCCGGGCGGGCTGCGCTGCTCGCTCGGCGGCGCGCTGGTGCTGCTGTGCGGCTCGATCAGCCTGCTCGGGTTCCCGCTCGACGACATCTGGCACAACATCTTCGGCCAGGACGTGACGCTGTGGTCCCCCACCCACATCCAGATGATCGGCGGGGCCTCGCTCACCACCCTTGCGACCTGGGTGCTCCTCGAGGAAGGCCGCCGCCGCGCCAGCGGCATCCGGGGCTCCAACCGCCTGGCGGCCAGGCTGATGCGGCCGCAGCCGATGCACCTGGCCGGCGCCTTCCTGATCGGGCTGTCGACGCTGCAGGACGAGTTCGACATGGGGGTGCCGCAGTTCAACGCGATCTACCACCCCATCCTGCTGTCGCTGGCTGCCGGCATCGGCCTGGTCGCGGCGCGGGTCCGCATCGGGCCTGGCGCCGCCCTCCGAGCGGCCGTCTTCTTCATCGTCGTGCGCGGGATCTGGATGCTGGTCATCGGCTACGGCTTCAGCCTGACCATCCCTCACATGCCGCTGTACCTCGCGGAGGCCGCGCTCGTCGAGCTGGTCGCTCTCGCCGTACCCGTCTCCCGGCAGCTCCGGTTCGGCGCCGTCTGCGGACTGCTCATCGGCACGGTCGGCGTCGCGGCCGAGTGGGCCTGGTCGCAGGTCGCTTTCCCGCTGCCGTGGGGCGCGGTGCTGTGGCAGGGGTACGTCCTCGCGGCCGTCGTCGGTGTCGCCGCTGGCGTCCTCGGCGGACTGACAGGACGGGCGCTGCTGCCGGCGGCCGCGCCGCGAGCGGCAGCACCTCGCCTCGCCGTGGGGCTCGCCTTCGCGGCGGTCCTCGGCGTGATCGCGGTCGCACTGCCGATCCAGGAGCACGCGGGGTGGCAGGCCGACGTCAGGGTGACGTCCGCCGGCCCGCACGAGGCAACGCTGCAGGTCCGGCTCGAACCGGCCTCGGTTGCCGACGACGTCGCGTGGTTCAACGTGACGTCGTGGCAGGGCGGGGACCTGGTGAGCGGTCACGGGCTGCGACTCACCGGTCTGCACCAGGTCTCCGACGGCGTGTGGCAGACCGACGGACCGGTGCCGGTCGCGGGCGACTACAAGACCGTGCTGCGGCTGGCGACGGGCACGTCGCAGCAGGCAGTGCCGATCTACCTGCCGGAGGACAAGGCGATCCCGGCTGAGGGCGTCGCAGCAGCACCGCACTTCACCCGATCGTTCGTGCAGGACCAGAAGATCCTGCAGCGCGAGGCGATCGGCGGGTCCCCGGCGCTGAAGCACGCCGCGTACGCCGTCCTCGGCGTGCTCGCGCTGCTCTGGATCGCCGCGCTGTCACTCGGTCTGCGACGGCTCGACCGGAGTGCCGTGGCCCCCTCGGCCCAGCCCCTGCGACTCGCCGGCACACCCGCATGAAGGGATACTGCGATGCCCTTTTCGTGCGGCCTAGATCAGCAGCTCGGTACCCCTTCCTGGCCGGGAGGGGGTACGGGGACGGGGTGCGGGGCTGGGGCCTCGGGGTCGTAGGCGACCGGGTTCCCCCCTGCTACCTCGGTCCGACCCCGAGGCCGGTTCAGCCGCCCAGCCGCGCGGCCGCCGCCTCCAGCCGAGCCTCCGCGTCGGCCACCGCCTTCTCGAGCCGGACGATCGCCTCGGAGACGGTCGCCTCGACACCCGCTGCGAGCGCGGCCACCTGGTGGGTGGCGAGCGCGAGGGCGGTCTCGAGCTCCCGGGCGTCATCGGTCGGGGTTCGAGGGGCGAACGTGATGGCGGGAGGGTCGGTCAGGGTGTGGCGAGGGGTGGGCACGTCAGCTCCAGCGTGGTCGGTGCTGGGTGGTACCCGTTGATCGTCGGCGCGCTGAACGCCGGCACGTTGCTCCATGCGGAGCAACCTCATTGCGACACGCGGGTTCTCGCGCGGACGTCCTTGCGACTCACGCGGTGACACAACTCCTTTCAAGGAGAAGTGCACGCAGGCTCAGCGGTGGTGGCCCTTGCCGTGCTTCTTGGGGTGCACCGCGGGCGCGGGTGCGGGCGTCGCGGTGGGCCGCACGACCGCCGCGGGCTTGACGGCCGCTGCGGTGCGAGTGGGAGTTGCCGTCACGCTCGGGGCGACCGTCGGGATCGTGGCCGAGTTGCCGTCGCCGTCCCCCAGGCCAGCGGCATTCGTCGCGGCGATCGCGGTGACCACGAGCAGCAGGGCCACGGCCCCGATCCCCATCCGGACGACGCCGAGGCCGAGGGCCTGCCGCAGCCACGACCGCTGTGCCGGTACGACGCGAGCCACCCGGGTGGGTACGGCGGCGTCGACCGGCAGCGGCATGGTGACCGTCGCCTCGCCGCGCAGGACGTTCGCGACGTCGGCGGCCGTCGGTCGCAGTGACGGCATCCGCGCCGTCATCGCGGTGAGCAGCGACGGCCACGGCTCCGGCAGGTCGGTGGGCACCTCCGGGGTGCGGTGCAGTCGGGCGAGGGCCGCCTCGACAGGTGCTCCGACGTACTCGCGGCTGCCCTTCAGGCACTCGAGGAGCACCAGCCCGAGGGCGTACACGTCCGCCGCGGGCGTCACCGGGTCGCCGGTGACCTGCTCGGGCGCGAGGAACGGCGCCGTCCCCACGGTCAGGCCGGTGCCGGTGTGCCGGGCACCGTCGATGACCCGCGCGATGCCGAAGTCGGTGAGCTTCGCACCCGAGCGGCTCAGCAGGATGTTGGCCGGCTTCACGTCGCGATGGACGATCCCGTTGGCGTGCACGTACGCCAGCGCGTCGGCGATCTCCGCGCCGACCTTGGCCAGGTCGACCTCGGCGCCGCCGAGGGTCGGACCTTCGACGAGCTCCATGACGAGGTAGGGCCGGCCGTCCGCCGTACCCGCGTCGTGGACCGCCACCAGGCCCGGGTGGTCCAGCCGGGCGAGCGTCTGCATCTCGACCTGCGCGCGGGCGGCCGCCTCCTGGTCGAGGTCGTCACGGAAGAGCTTCACGGCGACCTGGCGGTCGAGCAGCAGGTCCGTCGCGCGGTAGACGCGGGCCATCCCTCCGGTGCCCAGCACCTCACCCAGCTCGTAGCGATCTCCGACCAGCATGGGCAACTCCTGCCCCCTGCTGGGCTCAGAACACCACCCGGACGGACCCAACTGGCCGGCCGCCGCCGAGCACAGGGGTCTCCGCAAGCTCGTCCAGGACCGGCGCGTCGACGCCGAGCGCCCGCAACGCAGCGACGAGCACCGGGGTCCGGGCGCGGCCGGCGCCGTCCTCGATCTTCAACGCCACCGCGGCGCCGTCGGCGAGGGTCGCGGCGTACACGCCGTCCGCACCATCCTTCGCCACCAGACCAGGCACGCCCTCCATGAGCCGCGTGACGTCGCGGCCGGTTCCCCCTACGTACCAAGGGTTCTCGGCCATCGCCGTCCGCACTCTGGGGTCGAGCCCGGCGAACGCGCGGACCACGCCCGTCAGGGAAAGCGCATGCTGCGGCGCACCGCAACCGTCGACCGCGAGGTGCTCGACCGGCTCACCGGCCATGGCACCCAGGGCCTTCTCGAGAGCCGCCTGCAGCGGGTGCTGCGGGTCCAGGTAGCTGCCGGTGTCCCACCCGTTCGCGACGCAGGTACGCAGCATGGCGGCGTGCTTGCCGGAGCAGTTCATGGTCAGCCGCGTGGCCTCGCCGCCGGCCCGCAGGATCGCCTGCCAGGCCTGCTCGCTGACCGGGGGCATCGCGGGGCACTGCAGCTGTTCGTCGCCCAGCATGTCCTGTACGACGGAAAGGTGGCCCGGTTCGCCGTTGTGGGACGCCGTCGCGAGCGCGACCTCCAGGTCGTTCGCCGGCTGCCAGCCGAGGTCGAGCATCGCCGCGGCCTGCAACGGCTAGTTCGACGAGCGCGGGAAGATCGGTCGCTGGACGTCGCCCAGCTGCAGGGCTATCGAGCCGTCCGCGCGCACGGCGAGAACGTGCCCCGAGTGGGTGCCTTCGACGTAGCCGGAGCGGACGACCTCAGCGAGAATCATTCAGCAGCGCAGAGACGTCCGCCTCGCCGTCCTTGTAGCGCCGGGTGATCTCCGCCGAGCAGGCGTCCATCACCTGCTGCACCTGCCGGCGCTTCGCCGACAGCGCCTGCTCTTCGTCGCTGAGCACGCGCATGGCGTGGTGCAGCTCATCGCTGGAGCGGGCGGAGGTGTCCGAGAGGTCGACGTCGGCGACCAGCGCCTCGACGTAGCGGCGGTGGCTGTCGACCCGGCTCGGCTCGACCGTGACGTGCCGGCCCATGCCGCGTGCGTCGGAGCGCGGCTCGTCGGCGAGGACGTTCGCGAGGTTCTCCACGAGGGAGCCCTCGGCCCCGCCCTCGCGGCGGTTGAGCTCGGCCCGCACGATGTCCATCCGGCCCTGGATGAGGCGCCGGATGTAGGACAGATCCACCTCCTCCTGCTCGGCCTCGTCGCGCAGCCCGCGGACGTCCTGGAGCGGTAGTTCTCCGAGGCCGGCGAGATAGTCCTCTGCGAGGACGCGGTCGATCCGGCGGCTACCCTGCTCGGCGCTCACTCGGGTCCTCCAGGATGGTGGGAAGGGGGCTCCTCCCCATCGTGTCAGATTCTGCGATCGGTTGACCCGATCGGCTCAACAACAGCCTTCATCCTGCCGAAGGCTTGAGTACCGCCAAAAGCAAGGGAGGAGGAGACCGCGTGCTCAAGGGCGATCTCGTCACGACCCCCCTTCCCGCGGTGCTGCGCCAGCTGGCCGATGGCGTCGTCTCCGGCTGCCTGCACGTCGATGACGGCGTCGGTGGCAAGGCCAAGGTTTTCCTCCGCGGTGGTCACGTGTACGCCGTTCAGGTGCCCGGTCATCGCCCCCAGCTGGGCGCCCGGCTGGTCTCGAGCGGAGCCCTCGGTCCCGAGGCGCTCGCGGAAGCGCTCGAGGCTCAGCGCACCGAGCTGCAGGGCTGGCGGCTCGGCGAGCTCCTGGTCCACCTCGGCTTCGTGGAGCAGCCGGTCGTCGAGGCCTTCGTCGACGAGCAGCTGCGCGAGTCCACCTCCGACCTGTTGCGCTGGCCGACGGGCACCTGGAAGTTCCGCGTCAACGAGCGCACCCGCGAGGACGTCGCTCCCCCGACCCCTGTCGAGGACCTGCTCGCCTCCGTCCAGGAACGGCGAGACCAGTGGGAGGTCATCGCCGAGGTCCTGCATGGCCCCCATGCCGTTCCCATGCTGTCCGCCGCCGGCCAGACCGACGCCGAGATGTCCATCGACCCCGACGCCTGGTCGCTGCTGTGCAAGGTGGACGGCGTGCGTTCGCTGTCCGACCTGGCCCGCGAGTGCGGCTTCACCCTGTACGAGGCCGGTCAGGTCGTCTACTCCCTCGTCCGTTCCGGTTTGCTCGAGGTCGACGAGGTCGTCGGGCCGGAGGCCCCGCCTGAGCCGGCGGCTGCGGCACCGAAGTCCGTGACGGCGCGGCTGGCGGCCGCGTTCGCGCCCGAGCCCGCCGTGGTGATCCCCGCGCAAGCGGAGGAGATGAACCCCGCCGACGTCGCCAACCTCGTCGCCACTGCGCTGCGCGCTGACCGCGCGCTCGAGATCCCACCCGCCGAGGACGACGTCGACGCCTCCGTCGGCCGCGTCTCCCAGGCGCTGTCCGCACTGCTGGGCGACCGGCCGAGCTCGACCGACGAGCTGTTTGCCGCGCCCAAGTCCCGCACGACCAAGC
>JBHEMB010000038.1:0-3766 GCA_046262855.1 Mycobacteriales bacterium
CCGGTGGCTCCGCGACTGGGCCTTCCTTCGTCCATTGCCTGCGCCGTCCACTGAGGTACAGGTTGAGGATCGTCTTGTTGACGTATGCCTCACCCTGCCCGTCGCGGGAGGCCCGTGACCATTTCGGCCACACCCGGAGCAGCGCCCCCTGAACGAGATCCTCTGCGGCCGCCCAGTCGCCCGTCAGCAACCAGGCCCGGCGCAACAGCTGCCGTTGCCGCGACAGCACGAACTGATGAAAGGTGCCCTCTGACTCATCCACATCGCCGCCTCGTCGACAGAGCCGCTACTCCTACCAACGCCTTGAGCGCGCCGGCAGGTTGCCGCTGCTCCGAAGCTTGTCGAGGACGGCCGACCGCAAGGCTTGGGTTCCCCAAGCGTGTAGTGCCGCTTGCCCCGTGAGGGGCTACCGCCTGCGCGCGATGACCAGGCTGCCGAAGCCCGCGCCGACGAGTGCGCCGACGACAACCGCGAGCGGACCAAGGATGAGGAAAGCGTCGCCAGCCTCGTAGTCGCCCCACTTCGATGCCACGAGGAGCAGGGCCGCGAGCAGGGCTGCTAGCAGCAAGACACGTTGGCACGGCGACCAGCCATTCGACACCCTCGGGCCCGACGACGAAGACGAACGCAGCTTCCGGGTCGCTGATGCCACGAGTGCATCCCCAGTAGCTGGCCTTCTGCGGCGGTAACGACGGCCACTGCGTGATGACCCGCGCGACGCGCCGGCGTTTCGTGGGGTAGGCGCGCATCGACCGCCGCCCGCAGCCCAGGGCAGAAGCTGCTGGGGCCCCTGTGCAGGAGCTGATCTTGTGAGGCCCACAGCCGCGCGCGCCGCATCAGGGGAACCGCACTGTTCCCTGCGCGATCCGGCAGGAGGACGGTGCGCGGCATGCGACGACTCCTGGTACCGCTGGCCCTGCTGGCCAGCCTGCTCGCGATCCCGGCACATCCCGCGGCCGCGGCCGGCACGACCGTCCTCGACGCGACCTTCAGCAGCCCGGCCAACGGCTGGGCGAAGGTCGAGCGCTACCACGACACCGACGCGAACTTCCCGCAGGAGGCCTATCCGCCGGACGGCCGGGGCGACCAGGAGGGCGCGCGGCTCACGTACTTCAACAACGTGCTGCGCCCGCGCAGCAACACCTTCCTCCTCTACTCGGCGCCGCACTGGCAGACCGGCACCAAGGCGACTCCGGTGCTGCTCGTCCACGGCGCCAACGACAACGCCGACCGCGAGTGGGCCAACCCCAACGAGACGCCGAGCGGGTGCGGGCAGACGTCTTGTCCCTCCACCGGTCTGATGCAGTACCTCGACACCCGTGGCTACAAGGTCTTCGCCATCGGGTTCCCCCACAAGCAGGGTGACAACAAGGTCCAGGCGCAGCTGGTCGCCGATGCGATCGGTGTGGTCAAGGCCAAGCTGGGCGTGACGAAGGTCGACCTGGTCTGCTGGAGCAAGGGCGGCTTCCCCTGCCGCGCCTACACCTCGTCGGTGAAGCCGACCTGGGGCCGGGCCTACCAGGGCGACGTCCGCAAGATGGTCCTGATCGGCAATGCGAACAACGGCCTCGACTACGCGTGGCGGCACGGCGCACCGGGCGCGATCCTCATCTACCCGGAGTGCGGCGGCACCCTCAACGGACCCGCGGCCGTCTCGACGTACGAGTGCTATGGCTTCTTCTACGACCACCCGGAGCTGTCCTACACGGGGACCGGCAGCAACAACACGTTCCCCGGCCAGATCCAGATGCTGAAGCGGTGGGACGGGACCTACGGCCTCGATACCGCGACCCAGGACTGGTACACGATCTACTACGGCGGCTGGGGGTACACCTCGTACAGCCCCGGCATCCAGTCCGCCGTGACGCAAGGCTCGATCGTCGACGCGATCCGCACGGCAGGAGTGCCGTCCGCCGTCACGACGTACCTGCTGTGCGGCGGCAACCCCTCGCTGCCCTACGTCTACAACGAGAACACCGGACCGTCGGACGGGCTGGTGTTCCGAGCATCGTGCGAGGACCACACCGGCATCGCAGGCTGGGCCGGCACGACCACCGTCACGAGCGACAACCACCTGCAGCTCGGTTGGGGAAGCACCGAATCGGCGCAGCTGGTCGCCTGGCTGGGCTGACGCTTTGTAGATCTCACAAGAATTGCTTGTGAGATTCACCAGGTTGCTGTGCAGGAAACCACCCGTCGTGTGGCGTACTTCACACCCATGTTGCACCGACGCATTGCGGCGTCCCTGACGCTCGCCGGGCTCGCCCTGACGGCCTGCTCGTCCGCCCCCGCCGCTCCCACTGCTCTCGAGGACAGCCCCCAGCCGATCGTCACCAGCGATGCGGGCGGTTCGTCCCCTGGCCGCTCCACCGGGGCGACGACGCCGGGGACCACAGGGGTGTCGGGTCCTGGAACCGGGCTGCCGGGTGGCACCGGGTCGACCGGCACAGGGGGCACGAGCGGTACGGCGGGAGGCGCGACCACCGGAACGGCCGGCACGTCCTCGACCGGCGCCCCGCCCGTCGACAACAGCTCGGTCCACCTGTTCACGGCGAAGGAGGACCGGATCGGCCTGTCGCCGACCAACCTCACGCTGTGCGCGCACGCGGCGCTGACCTACGCCGCGGCGTTCCACACCCAGCCGAGCGACCTCGGTGTCTTCTGGACGGCGTTGAACGAGGAGAAGGGCGGCATCTACGGCCGCAAGGTGGACATGACCTACGTGGACGACGGCTATGACCCGCAGAAGGCGGTGACCGCGGCCAAGACCTGTGTCGAGAAGAACCCGTTCATCCTGCTCGGGGGCATCGGCTTCGACCAGATCCCGACGGTGCGCAACTACGCCGAGTCGGTGCACCAGTTGTACGTCTACCACACGGCCACGGTGAGGGGCTCGGCCGGACTCAAGTACTCGTTCTCGCCACTTCCGACGGTGGAGCGGATGGGTGCGGGCTTCGCGCAGCTGGCCGCGTCGAAGTACAAGGGCAAGCGGATCGGCATCCTCGAGCGCGACAGCAGCAACTGGAAGCCCGGTGTCGACGCGTTCAAGGCGCAGGCGAAGAAGTACGGCCTCAACATCGTCGACGAGGAGAAGGCCGCGGCCAGCGCCGGCAACTACACGAGCCAGATCTCTGGCCTCAAGAACGCCAAGGCTGACGTGGTGTGGATCTGGCTGAACGCTTTGGAGACCGCCGAGGTCGTCAGGCAGATGCATGCCCAGGTCTACAAGCCGAACCTCATGGTCTTCCCGTTCAACCTCACCTCGCAGACGCTCCGCGGCGACGCCCTGGACCCCGTGATGGACGGCGTCGCCATGTTCCCGGCCTACAGCAAGGGCGACTACAGCGGCAGCTTCGCGAGCTACGCCGATGACGTGAAGCAGTTCGAGGCGCAGTACGCCAAGTACGACCCGACCGCTGACCTCGGCAGCTTCGGCGGAGACCTGCTCTTCCTCAACTGGGTCGGGCAGAAGGCGCTCTACCTGCAGCTGCTGGCATGCGGGAAGGACTGCACCCGCAACCGGTACGTGGAGCTGATGCAGAAGGACGCCGTAAAGCCGATCTCCAGCGCCTGCCCGACCGACTTCGTGCACGGTGACCATCACCACGGCGGGATCTACGTGACGGTCATGGAGACCTACCGGTCGCCCTCCGGCAACGTCAACTGGCGCGAGACGAAGAAGTGCCTGGCGGGTCCCTCATGATCCAGGTCCTCGCCATCGGCCTGATCTCGGCGGGCATCTACGCGCTGTTCGCGGTCGGGGTCG
>JBHEMB010000039.1:0-5577 GCA_046262855.1 Mycobacteriales bacterium
CCCCACGGGTGGGCCACGGCAGATCACGGCCTCGCCCGTCGGTCACTTCATCGGGATGGTCAACGCGTTCCTGGTCCCGCTGGTGCGGGACCGGCCGGTCACCCTCGTCGACGTCTGGGACCCGGCCGAGATCCTGCGGATGATGAAGGCGGAGGGACTCGGGGTCTCCGGCGGTGCGACCTACTTCCTCACGAGCCTGCTCGACCACCCCGACTTCACCGACGAGCACCTGGCGCTGATGCCCTTCGCCGGCCTCGGCGGGTCACCGGTGCCGGTGGCCGTCACCGAGCGGGCCGCCCGGCTGGGCATCAAGGTCTTCCGGTCCTACGGCAGCACGGAGCACCCCTCGATCACCGGGTGCCTGCTCGAGGACCCCGAGGTGAAGCGGCTGACGACCGACGGCCACGCCCTGCCGGGCGTGGAGCTGCGGCTCGACGAGGACGGGCAGATCCTGAGTCGCGGACCGGACTGCTGCATCGGCTACACGGACCCGGCGCTGACCGCTGCCGCGTTCGACGAGGCGGGGTGGTACCACACCGGGGACATCGGGGTGCTCGACGACGAGGGCTACCTCACGATCACCGACCGGATCTCGGACATCATCATCCGGGGCGGGGAGAACATCAGCGCCCAGGAGGTCGAAGAGCTCGTCCTCGGCCTGGACGCGGTGGCCGAGGCGTGTGTCGTGGCCGCTCCTGACGAGCGCTTCGGCGAGCGGGCGGCGGCTGTGCTCCGGCTGCGGGAGGGTCGTGCCGTCCCCACGCTGGACGAGCTGCGCGCGCATCTCGAGGCCGCCGGCCTGGCCCGTCAGAAGTGGCCGGAGTCGGTGCACGTCGTCGACGAGCTGCCGCGCACGCCGTCCGGCAAGGTGCAGAAGTTCCGGCTCCGCCAGCAGCTCCGCGAGGGCACCTTGGAGAGCGCTTTACCGAAGTAAGAAAGGTGGTCTGCTCAAACGATAGTGAAGCGGTCGGTGACGTCCCCAGGGTAGTGATGCCTGGACGCCAAGATGTAGTTGATGTGATGATGCCTAATGGCGAAGATGCGGACGACGCTCACCATCGACGAGGAACTCCTGCGGGCGGTGAAGGTTCGCGCCGCGCGCACGGGCAAGGGGGACGGGGATGTGATCGACGAAGCCTTGCGGCGTCACCTGGGCTTCGAGCTCCTGGATCGTCTCTGGGCGCGCAACGATCTTCCCGAGGACGAAGCGGCGACGCTTGCACTTGAGGCTCAGCGGGCTGCCCGCCGTGGTCGCCGGCGTTGAGGGCCGTCCTCGACGTCAACGTGCTCGCCTCCGCACTGCTCTCCCGTTCCGGAACCCCGGCAAAGCTGGTCCGTGCCTGGCTGGACGGGAGTTACGAGCTCATCGTCTCCGCGAGTCTGCTGGACGAGCTGGAGCGAACCCTCGCATACCCAAAGGTGGCCAAGCGTGTGCTGCCAGACGAGGCGTCCGAGTTCCTCGCGCTACTGGGTGAGGAGGCGGAGGTCCTTGCCGATCCACCTCAGGCTTCGGATGTTCGCTCGGTCGATCCAGATGACGACGACCTCATCGCGCTCGCAAGGATGGCCCGGGCGGTGCTCGTGTCAGGGGACGGCGATCTGCTCGGCCTGGCCGGCAGGATCCCCGTCCTCTCGCCACGAGAGTTCCTCAGCCTCCTCGACAAGCAGTCGTAGCGCTTGTGCAGCTCGAGCAGGACCGCGAGGCCGCGGATGGTCGAGGTCGACGCCGGCTATCAGGCCACGCGCTACCTGCGTGGGATCGGCAGGCTGGTGTGACTGTCATTTCTCCCGTTCGTCCCCGAGCCCGTCAACGTCGCGTCGGGTGGCATCTGGTGCGAGCCGCTGGAACGGCTGGAAGAGCCGCTCGATGTCCGTGGTCGCGACGAGCGGTCCGGTGTTGGCGTGCTTGCAGGGGTCGGCCCAGTCCGGACAGGCGCAGCGCGGTTGCAGGTCGCCTGGTCCGGGAGAGCACCTTGGAGACCCCTTTACCGAAGTGAGAACGACGGTCTACTCTGGCGATAGTGATACTGCCGAAACGTGCGGGAGAACCGATGAGCATCACTGTTGAGCGGCTGAGCGACACCGTCGGGGCCGAGGTCAAGGGCGTCGACCGCGAGCGACTGCTCAGCGACGAGACGTTGCCCGCCGACGTCCTGGAGGCGCTCGAGGCACACGGCGCGCTGATCTTCCGCGGCCTGCACGTCGACGACGCAACCCAGGTGGCGTTCAGCAAGCGGCTCGGCCGGGTCGAGGTCTTCAACAAGGGCGCCGAGTACCCGGAGATCTTCCGTGTCACGCTCGACCCGACGAAGAACAAGGCCGCTGCCTACCTGCGCGGCACCTTCGACTGGCACATCGACGGCATGACCGACGACATCCCGATCATGGCGACTCTGCTGTCGGCACACGCCGTCGCCGCCACCGGAGGGGAGACGGAGTTCGCCAGCACCTATGCCGGCTACGACGACCTCTCGGACGACGAGAAGGAGCGATTCGAAGCCATCCGGGTCGTGCACACCGTCGAGGCGGCCCAGCGCCTGCACATCCCCGATCCCACGCCCGAGCAGGTGGCCATGTGGCGCTCCCGGCCGGAGAAGGTGCATCCGCTCGTGTGGACGCACGCATCCGGACGCAAGTCCCTCGTGCTCGGCGCCACTGCTTCCCACGTCGTCGGCATGGAGCAGGCCGAGGGTCACGCGTTCCTCGTCGACACCCTCGCGAAGGTGACCCTGCCCCATCGGGTCTACCGTCACGAGTGGACGGTGGGAGACATGGTGATCTGGGACAACCGCGGCGTGCTGCACCGGGCCTGCCCCTACGACCCGACGTCGCCGCGCGACATGCACCGCACCACCCTGCACGGCGACGAGCCCGTCCAGTGACCCACGAGCGCACGGCGATCGTCACGGGCGGCGCCTCGGGCATCGGGCTCGCCATCAGCGAGCGGCTCGCTGCTGACGGGCTCGGCGTCGCCGTCTTCGACCGCGACAGCGAGGCAGCGGAGACGGCTGCAGCGAAGATCCAGGCATCGGGCGGCACTGCCCGGGCGTACGCCGTCGACGTCACGGACCGGTCCGGCCTCGAGGTCGCGGTTGCAGCGGTGGCCGACGACCTCGGCGCCCCCACGGTGCTCGTCAACAACGCCGGCATCGACGGCTTCCAGCCGTTCCTCTCGCTCCCCGCCGAGACGTGGAACCGGACGCTGGAGGTCAATCTCACGGGCACCTTCCACTGCTGCCAGGTCGTGCTGCCCCACATGGTCGAGGCGGGCTGGGGCCGGATCGTCAACATCTCGTCGTCCAGCGCACAGGGCGGGCAGCAGATGATGGCCCACTACGTCGCCTCCAAGGCCGGGATGATCGGTCTGACGAAGGCACTCGCGCTGGAGTTCGGGCCGAAGGGGATCACGGTCAACACCATCCCGCCGGGCTTCATCGACACCCCGATGCTGCGCAGCGCCGAGAGCCGCGGCCTGCTCGGCAACAACGTCGAGCACCACATCAACCAGACGCCGGTCCGCCGGGTCGGAAGGCCCGAGGACATCGCGGCGATGACCTCGTTCCTCGTCCGCGACGAGGCGGGGTACGTCACCGGACAGGTGCTCGGGGTCAACGGTGGACGCAACACCTGACGAGCCACGGCTCACGCCGCTGGCCCCCCAGGACTGGCCCGAGGCGATGCGCGAGGCGCTCGCCGCCCTGCGGCCGCCGAACCCGCGCCACCCACCGCTCTACAAGGAGGGCCGGCCGAAGGGGCTGAACGCCCTCGGCACCCTCGCCCTGCACCCCGAGCTGGCGAGGGCCTTCAACACCCTCAACGGGCACCTGCTGCTCGGCACGACGTTGTCCACGCGGCAGCGGGAGCTGCTGGTCCTGCGGGTGGCGGCGGTCCGGCAGTCGGACTACGAGTGGGCGCAGCACGTCGTGCTCGCCGAGGACGTCGGCCTGACACCCGAGGACATCACCCGGATCACCGAGGGCCCGGACGCGGCCGGCTGGTCGGAGCTCGACGCGGCGCTCGTCCGCTCGGTCGACGAGCTGCTGCACGACGCGCTGATCACGGACCGCACCTGGAAGGCCCTCGCCGCCGAGCTGGACGAGCAGCAGCTGATGGACCTGGTGTTCACCGTGGGGTCCTACGACCTGCTGGCGATGGCCTTCCGAAGCTTCGGTGTGCAGCTCGACGACGATTTGCGGAAATAGCCTTCTCTTTTGAAGAGATGACCGCTACCATCTACGTGTCGCCCCGGAAAGGACCGTCACGACATGGCCCACTTCAACAAGCCCGCAGAAGGCAGCTGGACCGAGCACTTCAAGCTCGACACGACACCTGTCTCCTACGAGGACTCCATCTCGCCCACGCACTACGAGCTGGAGCGCGACGCGATCTTCCGTCGTACCTGGCTGAACGTCGGGCGGGTCGAGCAGCTGCCCAAGGTCGGCAGCTTTTTCACCAAGGAGCTCGACGCCGCCAAGACGTCGGTCATCGTCACGCGCGACAGCAGCGGTGAGGTCCGGGCGTTCCACAACATCTGCCGGCACCGCGGCAACAAGCTCGTCTGGAACGACTTCCCGAAGGAGGAGGTCAGCGGCTCCTGCCGGCAGTTCACCTGCAAGTACCACGGGTGGCGCTACGGCCTCGAGGGCGACCTGAACTTCGTGCAGCAGGAGTCGGAGTTCTTCGACCTCGACAAGTCGAAGTTCGGCCTCTCCAACGTGCGGGCCGAGGTCTGGGAGGGCTTCATCTTCGTCAACCTCGACAACGAGGACACGACGCCGCTGAGCGACTACATGGGTGGCATGGGCGAGGGCATCGCCGGCTACCCCTTCGAGAAGATGACGCAGGTCCACAAGTACCGCGCCGAGATCGGCGCGAACTGGAAGCTGTTCATCGACGCGTTCGCGGAGTTCTACCACGCACCGGTGCTGCACCAGAAGCAAGCGGTCTCCGAGGAGTCGCGCAAGCTCCAGGGCGTCGGCTTCGAGGCACTGGCCTACGCCATCGACGGCGTGCACAGCATGGTGTCGTCGTGGGGCGGCATGGCGCCGCCGAAGGACCTCGCCATGGTCAAGCCCATCGAGCGGGCGCTGCGCAGCGGCCTGTTCGGTCCCTGGGACGCACCCGACATCGGCATCGACGAGCTGCCGCCGGCCATCAACCCGGCTGGTCACCCGGCCTGGGGCATCGACACGTTCCTGTTCTTCCCCAACTTCATGCTGCTGGTCTAGAAGCCGAACTGGTACCTGACCTACCACTACTGGCCGACGTCCCACAACACGCACGTCTTCGAGGCCGCGCTGTACTTCGTGCCCCCGACGACCGCGCGTGAGCGGCTGGCCCAGGAGCTCGCCGCCGTGACGTTCAAGGAGTACGCGCTCCAGGACGGCAACACGCTCGAAGCGACGCAGCGGATGCTCGAGTCGAACACCCCGGTGAAGAGCTTCCCGCTCGGCGACCAGGAAGTGCTCTTGCGGCACCTCCACTACACCGCGCGCCGGTACGTGAGCGAGTACGAGGCACACGCCAAGAAGCCGGTCTCGGCCTGCTCGAGGAGATGTCACAGATGCCCGTCCTGCC
>JBHEMB010000040.1:0-3429 GCA_046262855.1 Mycobacteriales bacterium
ATGGACGAGTACGGCATCTACGCGCAGGTCCTCTACCCCAACGTCGCGGGCTTCGGCACGGGGCACTTCCTGGGGCTGAAGGACCCCTCGCTGATGCTGCAGTGCATCCAGGCTTACAACGACTATCAGACCGACTGGTCGAGCGCGGACCCGCAGCGACTGCTGCCCGTCACGGCACTGCCCTTCTGGGACCTCGAGGCCAGCGTCGCGGAGATGAAGCGGACCAGGGCCAAGGGCCACATCGGCGTGATCATGGCGCAGGAGCCCGAGTACTTCGGGCAGCCGTTGCTCGCCGACCCGTACTGGGACCCGATCTGGCAGACCGCGCAGGACCTGGAGATGCCGATCAACTTCCACATCGCCTCGGGCGACCTCTCGGCGATGACGAAGGTGATCCCGGCCAACGGTGAGCACGCGAACTACGCGTCCCTCGGTGTCTCGTTCTTCATGGGCAACTCGCGGTCGCTCGCGACCATCATCTGCGCGGGCATCTGCCACCGCTTCCCGCGGCTGAACTTCGTCAGCGTCGAGAGCGGCATCGGCTGGATCCCCTACGCCCTCGCGGCCCTGGACTGGCAGTGGCTCAACTGCGGCGTGCCGAAGGAGCACCCGGAGTACGACCTGATGCCGAGCGAGTACTTCCAGCGCCAGATCTACGGCTGCTTCTGGTTCGAGCGCGAGACGGCGCTGCAAGCCATCGAGCTGCTGGGGCCGGACAACATCCTGTTCGAGACGGACTTCCCGCACCCGACGAGCATGTCGCCGGGGCCGGCCACCGCCGCGATCCGGCCCGACCTGTACATCGAGCAGGCGTTCAGCGGTCTGCCCCGCACGACCATCGAGAAGATCCTGCACGGCAACGCCGCGCGGATCTATGGCCTCGACAGCTGAGTGGCATGACGAGCGAGGCACTTCTCGACCCGGTACGCGATCCCTACCCTGACCCGAGCCGCCGACCGCGGCCACGCACCGGTCCGCTGGCAGGGATCCGGGTCGCGGACTTCTGCTGGATGGGGGTCGGCGGGGTGGCCACCCGGCTGCTCGCCGACTTCGGGGCCGAGGTCATCAAGATCGAGGACCGCACCCGGCTCGACATGCCGCGCCGACTGCCCATCTACAAGGACGGGCAGGTGCGCACCTTCGGCGAGGAGGACGCGAACCCGGACCCCAACAAGGGCGGGCTGTTCAACAACTACAGCCGCAACAAGCTCGGCGTCACCATCAACATGCGGAGCCCCCGCGGCCGCGAGCTCGCGGACCGGCTGATCAGCGCCAGCTCGATCGTCTCGGAGAACTTCGCACCGGGCGTGATGGAGCGCTGGGGGCTCACCTACGAGCGGCTGCGCGAGCTGCGGCCGGACGTCATCTACGCGCGGATGAGCGGCTACGGACACTCCGGGCCGCACAGCGAGTTCCGCAGCTACGGCCCGGTCGTCCAGGCGGTCAGCGGGATGTCGCAGATCAGCGGCCTCCCGGATCGCGAGCCGTCGGGCTGGGGGCTGTCCTACATGGACAACCAGGCGGCGTACTACAACTCCTCAGCGCTGCTCATGGCGATCCTGCAGCGCAGCATCACCGGCCTCGGTACGGAGATCGACGTCTCCGCCGTCGAGGTGGGCGTCGCGCTGCTCGGACCACTGCTGCTCGACGCGAGCGTCAACGGCCGTGGGGCCCGCCGCCCGGGGTTCCCCACCGGCAACCGCCTGGAGCACCCACACGCCGCACCGCACGGCGTGTACCCGACCGCCGGCGAGGACCAGTGGGTCGCTATCGCGGTCTTCGACGACGCCGGGTGGGCGCGGCTCGTCACCGCCCTCGGCGACCCCGACTGGGCCGCCTCGGAGCAGTTCTCGACCGCCGCTTCCCGGCACCGGGAGCAGGACCTGCTCGACAAGCACCTCGCCGACTGGACCCGCACCCGCGACAAGCACGACGTGATGGTGCTGCTGCAGAACCACGGGGTAGCGGCTGGTGCGGTCCAGGACGCGCGCGAGGTCAACGAGCTCGACCTGCAGATCGCGGCGCGCGGCCTGTTCTTCGAGATGGACCACCCCGTGATCGGTCCGGCCCGCTTCGAGGGCACGCCCATCACGTTCTCCGGGCTGGAGCAGGACAACTGGCGCTCCGCTCCGCTGCTCGGCGAGGACAACGACTTCGTCTTCACGGAGATCCTGGGGCTGTCCAGCGACGCGATCGCCGAGCTGCGTGCCGAGCAGGTGATCTGACGTGCCTACGCCGTACGCCGGGCTCCGCGTCGTCGAGCTGGCGGGTGATCCCGCCGGCGAGCAGGTGGGCAAGCTGCTCGCCGACATGGGCGCGGACGTGACCAAGGTCGAGCCTCCGCAGGGCTCCCCGACACGCGGCATCGGCCCGTTCGTCGACGACGTCGAGGACCCCGACGGCAGCCTGACGTTCTGGTACTACAACACCGGCAAGCGCAGCGTCGTGCGCGACCACGAGCAGCCGCTGACCGACCTGCTCACGGAGGCGGACGTGCTCATCAGCACGCTTCGTCCCGCGGAGCTGCAGGCCCGCAGCCTCGACCTGACCGCGCTCCTCGAGCAGCACCCTCGGCTCATCATCGTGTCCGTGACCCCCTTCGGCCTCACCGGCCCGTGGGCGGACTGGCACACCTCCGACCTCGTCGGTCTTGCCGCCAGCGGTCTGCTCAACAGCTGCGGGTACGACGACCACTCGATCCCGCCGATCCGGCCAGGCGGTGACCAGGCCTTCCACACGGCGGCGAGCTTCGGCCACAACGGACTGCTGCTCGCGCTGCTCGACCGGCAGCGCACCGGCAAGGGGCAGCTGGTCGACGTCTCGATGCACGAGGCGTGTGCGATCACCGTGGAGCTGGCCAACCCCTACTGGTTCTACCCGAAGGTGCTCGTGCAACGGCAGACGTGCCGGCACGCGCAGCCGGCCATGACGCAGCCCGCGCTCTTCAAGTGCGCCGATGACCGCTACGTCTACTTCGTGCTCATCGTGGCCGAGCCCAAGCCGTGGGAGGTCCTGGTCGACTGGCTCGACAGCTACGGCCTGGCCGTCGACCTGCTCGACCCGGAGTACTCAGACATCGCGCACCGGCAGGCGAACTTCGGGCACGTGCAGGACCTCGTGGAGTGCCTGTTCCTCATGCAGAACGCCACCGATGCCTACTACGAGGGCCAGCGCCGAGGCCTGCCCATGGCCATCCTCAACGCCCCCGAGGACGTCCTCGAGGACCCGCACCTCACCGCGCGTGGCTTCTTCGTCGACGTCCCGGACGGTGAGCGCACCGTCCGCTACCCCGGCCTTCCCTACCGCTTCTCGTCCTTCGCACCGGAACCGATGCGACCCGCGCCTCGACTCGGTGAGCACACGGCGGCGGTCCGTGGCTGATACCTGGGTCCACCAGGACCGGTGCGCCATCGTCGGGATCGGCGCGAC
>JBHEMB010000041.1:0-5544 GCA_046262855.1 Mycobacteriales bacterium
GGTCTCGGCGCCTACCTGGCCGCGAAGCTCGTGGGTCGCGACCTGTCCCTTCCGCTGGTGCTGCTCATCGCCGGGATCACGGGCGGCGCGACGATGGCCCTCATCGGGCTGCCAGCGGTCCGGCTGCGCGGCTTGACGCTCGCCATCACGACCTTGGGCTTCGCCGTCGTCGCGCCGATCTGGCTGTTCCAACAGTCGTGGCTCGGCGCCCAGGGCCAGTCCGCCGTCAGCGTGCCAGCCGGGGGCTTCGTCGGGATCGGCCGACTCGGACCTCAGTTGAGCATCTACTACGCCACCCTCGTCCTCCTCGTGATCACCCTCTTGGCGGCTTCGGGGATCCGGCGCACCATGCCCGGTCGGCTCGTGCTGGCCGTGCGCGACAACGAGAAGGCCGTCGCCAGCTTCGGGATGGCACCGTCCGCTGTGAAGCTCACGATCCTGGCGGTCTCCGGAGCTTTCGTGACCATGGCTGGCGTGATGTGGGGAACCGCCTGGGGCACCGTGTCCGTCGACCTAGTGCCGCCCGAGACGTCGCTCATCCTGCTGGCGATCCCCGTCATCGGCGGTGTCGGCTCGCTCTCCGGCGCCGTGGCTGGTGCGCTGTTGCTGTTCCTGCCGGCCTTCTTCATCACTCCCCTGCTCACGCCGCTGTTCGGCTCGTTCGGCAAGCAGATCGGCTTCCAGCTCGCGGTGGCCGGGCTGGGACTCGTCGTCATGCCGCTCGCCTACCCAGGTGGCCTGGCCGGCGTCGCACGCAACCGGTGGCAGCGCTTCCTCGACAGCCTCGCTGCCTCGGTTGCCCGCAGCTCCCCTGAGCCCGACGAGCCACCACTCGTCGTCTCCAGCGTCACGAAGCACTTCGGCAGCCTGCTCGTCCTCGACGGCATCGACCTCGAGATCCGGCCAGGAGAAGTGGTCGGCCTGATCGGTCCGAACGGCGCCGGCAAGACCACGCTGATGAACCTCATCTGCGGTGAGATGCCCTGCGACAGCGGGACCGTGTCCCTGTACGGCCGGGACCTGACCACGCTCCCGCCGCACTTCCGCGCCCACCTGGGGCTCGGGCGCAACTACCAGGAGGCAGCGCTGTTCGCCGGACTGACCACTCGCCAGGTCCTGCAGGTCGCGATGTCACGCCGGCACCGGACGGGCATGGTGTCCGCTCTGCTCGGCGCCCCCTGGTCCACGTTCTCCGAGCGCCGATCCAGCCAACGGGCTGACGAGCTGCTGGGCCGGTTCGGCCTTGAGCAGTGGGCGGATGTGCGGACCGCCGAGCTGTCGACCGGGACCCGCCGGATCTGCGAGCTCGCGGCCCAGGTGGCCTCAGCACCGAAGGTGCTGCTGCTCGACGAGCCGACGGCAGGCGTCGCGCAACGGGAGGCAGAGGCGTTCGGACCGCTGCTCCGCAGCATCCGCGAGGAGCTGGACTGCAGCATCCTGCTCATCGAGCACGACATGCCTTTGCTGATGGGCGTCTGCGACCGGGTGTACGCACTCGCGGCGGGTGCCGTGATCGCATCCGGCACACCGGAGCAGGTGCGTCACGATCCCGCGGTGGTGGCCAGCTACCTCGGTACGTCGGAAGCCGCCGTAGAGCGATCCGGCGCACGACCGCGTCTGACGGCGCCATGACCGAGCCGTTGCTGACACCCGGCCTGCACGCGCGGCAGACTCCCGACGCACCGGCGATCGTGAACGGCTCGACCGGCGTGACCGTCACCTTCGCTCAGCTGGAGCAGGACTCGGCCGGGCTCGCCAGGGCCTTGCGCTCCCGCGGGCTGACGCCAGGCCGACATCTTGCGATCCTCATGGAGAACACCACGGAGTTCCTCGTGGTGGCCTGGGCTGCGCAGCGGTCCGGTCTCTACTACACGGCGATCAACCACCACCTTCGTCCCGACGAGGTGCAGTACGTGCTTGACGACTGCGGGGCCGAGGCCCTGGTCACGTCAACGGCGATGACGGAGGTCGTGACGCGCCTGGACCTCTCGCGGGTGCCCATCCGCATAGCGGTAGGAGCGGGGCTCTCCGGCTTCGAGCCCTACCTCCAGGTGCTTCGCGACGACTCGCCTTCACTCGGGGACGAGTGCGAAGGCCGGGAGATGCTCTACTCCTCAGGCACGACCGGCCGGCCCAAGGGGATCCGGCGACCGCTGTCGGGGGCTCGGCTCGGTGACCCGAGCTCCGAGCCTGTGCTGGTGGCCCGCGGGATCGGGGCGCTCGGCGTGCGGCCTGGATCGGTCTTCTTGTCACCGGCGCCGCTCTACCACGCCGCGCCGCTCGTCTACTCGATGTCGATGCTGCGGCTCGGTGCCACCGTCGTCATCATGGCCAGCTTCGAACCCCTCCAGTGCCTGGCGCTGGTCGAGCGCCATCGCGTGACGCACGCGCAGTTCGTCCCCACGATGTTCGTCCGGATGCTGCGCCTGTCTCCCGAGGAGCGGGAGCAGCATGACCTCTCGAGCCTGGTGTTCGCGGTGCACGCAGGCGCGCCCTGCCCGGTCGACGTCAAGCGGCGGATGATCGAGTGGTGGGGCCCGATCATCCACGAGTACTACTCCGGCACGGAAGGCGTCGGGAACACCTACATCACCTGCGAGGAGTGGCTGGCTCATCCCGGGTCGGTCGGGCGGCCCAGCCAGGAGTGCCACATCGTGGGCGAGGACGGACGAGAGCTACCGCCCCGCCAGCCCGGGTTGGTCTACTTCGCCGGCGGCATGGCCTTCGAGTACCACAACGACCCCAGCAAGACAGCGGGTGTCAGCAACGAGAGAGTATGGCGCACGCTGGGCGACATCGGGTTCCTCGACTCCGACGGCTACCTCTACCTGACGGACCGACAGGCCCACACGATCATCTCCGGTGGCGTCAACATCTACCCCCAGCAGGCCGAGAACGTGCTGGCCGGTCACCCTGCCGTTGCCGACGTGGCCGTCATCGGCGTTCCCGACAGCGAGATGGGAGAGGCGGTCAAGGCGGTCGTCCAGCTGATGGACGGCGCCTTCCCCTCACCGGAGCTCGAGGCGGAGCTGCTGGCGCACTGCCGCGCCGCCCTCGCGACCTACCAGAGTCCCCGTACCGTGGACTTCGTGGAGGAGCTCCCGCGAGACGACAACGGCAAGCTGTACAAGCGGGTCCTGCGCGAGCGCTACTGGCAGGGCCACGAATCCCGGGTGATCTGATGTCCGCCACGCAGCCAGAGCAGGACGCCGAGACGACCCTCATCGCCGGGCGCCGAGCCCGGGGCCGCAAGAACGAGGAGTACCGCACGAGACGGGCGCTGCTGCTCGAGCAAGCCGCGGAGCTCTTTCACACAAACGGCCTCGCCGCGACCTCCCTCGCCGACATCGCCACGGCCGCGGGCATGGACCGAGCCACCATCTACTACTACTTCTCCAACAAGGAGGAGGTCGTCGCAGAGGTGCTGCGTTAGGTGCTCTCGCAGAGCACCGCTGAGATCACCACGATCGCGAAGAGCCGCCGACCGGCCGATGAGAGGCTCCGGCAGCTGATCGTGGCCACGATGCAGCTCTTCGACCAGCACTACCCACACCTGTTCGTCTACGTGAGCGCCGACCTCGAGCGGCTGCCGGTCTCCCAGGAGCTCAAGGCCTGGTTCCTGCAGCACACCCGCGAGCTGACGGAGCTCTGGGAAGCTGTCGTCGCGGAAGGCGTCCGGGAAGGCACGTTCCAGACCGAGCTGCCCATCGAGGTCGCCACCGCGACGATCTTCGGCGCCCTCGCGTGGACGCACCGCTGGTACCGGCCCGAGAACGACCTTGCAGCCGAAGCCATCGGCGAAGGAATGGCGGATCTGCTCATCGACGGGCTGCGGTCACGCGACCTTCGTGCACGGGGCAGCTGACCTGAGGTCCCGCTCGTCAGACTCCGGCAGGTCCGGGGCCGCCGTGCAGGTAGAGCGTCTGGCCCGAGCAGAAGCTGGAGGCGTCTGAGGCGAAGAACAGCACGCCGTACCCGATCTCCTCAGGCTCTCCCAACCTGCCCGAGGCGTTGGTCATCCCGAACGTCTCTGGGTCGAGTCCGTGCCGCTCCGCCTCGCCCACGAGGGTCGCGGCGCGAACAGCTCCGACGACCACCGTGTTCACCCGGACGCCCTTGCGCGTCCACGCCGCAGCCAGTGATCCGGTGAGGTTGTTGACGCCCGCCTTGGCCGCGCCATAGGGCGCTGCCTGCGGCATCGCGAGCAGGCTTGCCCCGGAGGAGATGTTCACGATCGAGCCCTTGCCCTGCTCCAGCATCGGCCTGGCGGCAGCGCGCGAGAGAAACCACACGCTGCTGAGGTTGAGCGAGACGACCTCGTGCCACTCGTCCTCGGTCCACGTCATGACCGGTTTGGTCTGCGCTCCGCCAGCGTTGTTCACGAGGATGTCGAGGCGGCCCAGTTCTGCCAGTGTCGTGTCGACGAGCTGTTGGCAGCCCTGTGCGCTGGTCACATCCGTCGGGACCACCAGGGCACGCCGACCGAGCGCTTCGACCTCCTGGGCCGTAGACCTCAACGGCTCCGGTCGTCGCCCGGCGAGGACGACATCCGCCCCGCGTTCGGCAAGTACCAGCGCACAGCCCCGTCCGATCCCGGTGCCGCCACCCGTGATGACGGCCGTTCGACCGTCCAGGGAGAACCGGTCGCTCACGTCACCGCTCCCCCGTTGGCCGCGATGACCTGTCCCGTGATGTAGCCCGCGGCGTCCGAGGAGAGGAAGGCGCAGAGCGCGCCGATGTCGTCACCCGTGCCCAGTCGGCCGGCCGGGACCATCCTGGCCAGCACGTCAAGACTCGGCAGGTACTTCGACTCCTGCGCCGCGCGCAGCATCGGGGTGTCGACCGTGAACGGCGGGACGGTGTTCACCGTGATTCCGTTCGCTGCGTACTCGAGGGCCACGGTCTTCGTGAGAGCGACGACGCCGCCCTTCGACGCGGAGTAGTGCGCCTGTCGTAGGGCTCCGGTCTGACCTGCCGCGGACGAGATGGTCACGATCCGCCCCCAGCCCCCGGCGACCATGTCGGGGATCGCTGCCTGCAGGCAGTTGAAGGTGCCCGTCAGGTTCACCTGGATGGTTCTGGTCCAGTCCTCGAGGGTGAGCTGCTCGAACGGCACGAAGCCGGAGACCGCTGCGCTGGTGACAAGGATGTCGATCGGGCCCAGCGAGCGACGTACCTGCTCGAAGGTCGCGTCCACCGCGACGCGATCGGAGACGTCGACCTGGAAGCGCTCGGCCTCCGCACCTCCCCGTCGCAGTTCCTTGGCGACGATCTCGGCGCCCTCGGCATCCAGATCAAGCACGGCGATCCGACGCCCCGCCCGAGCCAGGTGCTCGCAGATCGAGGCGCCCACACCGGACGCGCCGCCGGTGACAACAGCAACTCGAGTCATTGTACGAATGTACAGCATTCTGCTATACGTTTGTATAGGCCCTGCCCATGGAGGAACCTTGACGGTGACCGACCTGTACTACGACCCGTACGACGTCGAGATCGATGCGGATCCGTACCCCGTGTATCGACGACTGCGGGACGAGGCGCCGC
>JBHEMB010000042.1:0-4116 GCA_046262855.1 Mycobacteriales bacterium
GGACTGCAGCGCGTCGGTGATGACGGTGCTGCCGGGTGCGATGTTGCGTACAACGAAGTCCCTGAGCGTGGCTCCGGAGGCGTCGGGGATGACTTCTAGCCGTGCACGTCCGAAGCCGCGGCCGCTGGCGTTGCGCTCGATCGCGATCGCCACGATGACCTTGCCGGAAGCTCCACGACCACGCTTGCCTGGCTTGTTCTTGCCGCCGACGAAGGTCTCGTCCACTTCAACGTCTCCCGAGAGCTTGTCTCGCTCGGGCATCACCATCGCCTTGCGGAAGCGGTGCAGCATCGTCCAGGCGGTCTGGTAGCTACCCAGACCCAGTACGCGCTGCAGGCCCAGAGCGCTTGCGCCGGACTTCTGGCTCGTGAGCAGCCAGGCGGCCTCGAACCAGACGGTTAGCGGCGTACGGGTGCGGTGGAAGATGGTGCCTGCCGTGGCGCTGACGCGGCGGCCGCAGTCCGCGCAAACGTGTCGTGCGTCGCTCAGTTGCCAGTCGATGACACTCTGGCAGTGCGGGCAGACGAAGCCGTCTCGCCAGCGGAGCCAGTCGAGGTAGTCCAGGCAAGCCTCGTCATCTGGGAACCAAGCCCGGATGTCGGCCAAGCTGCCAGGGTAGTGAACGCCCTCCACCGGCCGGCTCGGCATCCCTGCAGGCTACTGCACTTACATGGATAGCCCTTTACCGGATTGGTCACACTCTCCGCCACACCCCCCTCGGTAGACCACTTTCGGACCGAGTCAAGAGGTGGGGCTTACGCTCAGGACCGCTCTTGGCCTACCCTGACCGCACCAAAAAATCGGGGCGAGATCGCCTACGGATCAAGAGGTTAGGGGTTCGAATCCCTTCGGGTGCACACTGTGATCTGGCTCATCGGATTCTGGCTGGCGGGGCCGGACATAGGCATCAGGGCTGGTGTGAACGCGGCGCCACGCCACCTGTGTCTTGGCGAGCGCGGTTTGCACGAGGTCCTGCGCAGTGTCGCGGTCACCCGTGAGCAAATAGGCGGCATGCAGCAGGCTGCCGTACCGCCCTGTTGCCCACGCCTCAAAGTCCTCGGTGGATGTCACCGCGCTCCCTCCGTCGGAACTGAGACGGAAGGACCCCCTCGAAGGTTGAGCATACGAAAAAGCGCCCATCTGCTGGCCGTCGCGCCGCTTGCACGAAGGGATGTTGCCGTGCGCCAGGTGTTGGGCAAACCGGCGAGAGCCTTGGCTGTCGTGGCAAGGAGCGTCCCACTCCTGCCATGCCTAACGTACAGCGCGAGGGGGGCCTTGCGGCAAGGCCGTCCTCCTGCCTCACACTTCTCGGCCGTGCCGAGAGAGCGGGGTTGGGATGAACGACGTCGTCATCGTCGGGAGCGGACCGACGGGCCTGATGCTGGCTGGGGAACTGGCGTTGGCAGGTGTCGACGTCGCGGTTGTCGAGCGACGTCTGACGCCGGAGCTGGTGGGCTCTCGTGCGGGAGGATTCCACTCACGCACTCTGGAGATCCTCGACCAGCGAGGTATCGCTGACCGGTTCGTTGCCGAGGGGCAGATTGTCCAGGCTGCGCGCTTCGGGGACATGACGCTGGACGTCAGCGACTTTCCCTCTCGTTATCCGCACTCACTGGGGCTGTGGCAGAACCACATCGAGCGCATCCTGCTCGGCTGGGTCGAGGAACTCTCCGTACCGATCCGTCGCGGGGTCGAGGTGACCGGCTTGGCCCGGGACGACACCGGCGTCGACGTCCACCTTGCCGACGGCGGTCCGCTCAGGACGGGCTACCTGGTCGGGGCCGACGGCGGTCGCAGTGTCGTTCGTCAGGCCGCCGGCATCGACTTCGTCGGATGGGATGCGACCCGCAGTGCGCTGATCGCTGAGGTCCAGGTGACCGAGGAGACGCCGGTCGGCGTCCTCTTCGACGCCACGGGCGTGCACGGGCTGCACGTGATGGAGGACGGGCAGACAGTGCGCGTGGTGGTGACCGAGCAGCACCTGCGACCTTCGGCCGAGCCGACCCTGGCGGATCTGGGCGAGGCACTGAAGCACGTGTACGGCACAGACTTCGGGATCCACGACCCGACATGGATCTCGAGGTTCACCGACGCCACGCGGCAAGCAGCGACCTACCGTGAGGGACGGGTGCTGCTGGCCGGGGACGCCGCCCACATCCACAGCCCTGCGGGTGGGCAGGGGATCGGCCTCGGTGTGCAAGACGCAGTCAACCTGGGGTGGAAGCTCGCGCAGGTGGTGAAGGGCGTCTCGCCCGACAGCCTGCTGGACAGCTATTACGCCGAAAGGCACCCGGCGGCGGCGCGGACGCTGAAGCACACGATGGTGCAGTCGTTCGTCCAGCGGGCCGACGCACGTGTCGAAGCCGTGCGGGACACCATCACCGAGATGCTCAGCTTCGACGGGCCACGCCGGCTGATCGCCGGTCTCCTCTCCGGGCTCGACCTCACGTATCACCACGGCGAGGGACATCCTCTGCTGGGCAGGCGAATGCCCGACCTCGACATCACCACGCCAGACGGTCCGGTACGCGTCTTCCAGTTGCTGCACCAAGCACGACCGGTGCTGCTCAACCTGGGTGCGCCAGGCAGCATCGACATCACACCGTGGACGGACCGCGTCCAGCAGATCGACGCTGGTTTCACCGGGACCTGGGAGCTCCCCGTGCTCGGAGAGGTCACCGGTCCGACCGCCGTGTTGATCCGGCCGGACGGCCACGTGGCATGGGTCGGCGAGGGAACGCAGTCGGGTCTCAAGGAAGCCCTGAGGACGTGGTTCGGTCCTCCCGGTGCGGACCAGCGAGCCGGATGAGGCTCTCGCGAAGTCAGCTCCCGACGTAGCTCGCGAGGTGCTCGCCGGTGAGGGTGGAGCGGGCGGCGACGAGATCGGCGGGAGTGCCCTCGAAGACGATCCGGCCGCCGTCGTGTCCGGCGCCGGGGCCGAGGTCGATGATCCAGTCGGCGTGCGCCATGACCGCCTGATGGTGCTCGATGACGATGACCGACCTGCCGCAGTCCACGAGCCGGTCGAGCAGGCCGAGCAGCTGCTCGACGTCGGCGAGGTGGAGCCCGGTCGTCGGCTCGTCGAGGACGTAGACGCCGGCCTTCTCACCCATGCGGGTGGCCAGCTTGAGCCGCTGCCGCTCGCCGCCGGACAGCGTCGTGAGTGGCTGGCCCAGGCTGAGGTAACCGAGCCCGACGTCGGTGAGCCGGTCCAGGATGGCATGCGCCGCCGGCGTTGCCGCTTCGCCGGCGCCGAAGAACTCCTCGGCCTCGGTCACGGACATCGCCAGCACCTCGGCGATGTCGCGGCCACCGAACGTGTACGTCAGCACCGAGGCCTGGAACCGCTTGCCCTCGCACTCCTCGCAGGTAGTTACGACACCGGCCATCATCGCCAGGTCGGTGTAGATGACACCGGCGCCGTTGCAGGTGGGGCACGCGCCCTCGGAGTTGGCGCTGAACAGCGCCGGCTTCACGCCGCTGGCCTTCGCAAAGGCCTTGCGGATGGGGTCGAGAAGTCCGGTGTACGTCGCCGGGTTGCTCCGTCGCGAGCCGCGGATCGCAGTCTGGTCGACCGAGACCACCCCGTCGCGCCCGGCGAGGGAGCCCTGGACGAGCGAGCTCTTCCCGGACCCGGCCACGCCGGTCAGCACGACCAGCACTCCGAGCGGGATGTCGACGTCGACGTTCTGCAGGTTGTGGGTGTCGGCCCCGCGCACCGACAGTTGACCGGTCGGCGTCCGCACCGCTGGCTTGAGGGCGGCTCGGTCGTCGAGATGGCGGCCCGTGACAGTGCCGCTGGCCCTCAGGTCCTTGACGGTTCCCTCGAAGCACACCGCGCCTCCCGCCGTACCGGCGCCGGGCCCGAGATCGACGACGTGGTCGGCAATCGCGATCGTCTCCGGCTCGTGCTCTACGACGAGCACCGTGTTCCCCTTGTCCCGCAGACGCAGGAGCAGGTCATTCATCCGCTGAACGTCATGGGGGTGTAAGCCCGTCGTCGGCTCGTCGAAGACGTACGTCACGTCGGTGAGCGCTGAGCCGAGGTGGCGGATCATTTTCGTACGCTGCGCCTCGCCACCGGAAAGCGTGCCGGATGGCCGGTCCAGACTGAGG
>JBHEMB010000043.1:0-5450 GCA_046262855.1 Mycobacteriales bacterium
AGCGGGTCGTGATGTCGAGCGACTCCTCCGACACGTCCATCGGCTTGCCGAGGGCGTTGAACACATGGCCCTTGGTGACGTCGCCGACGGGCACCGAGATGGCGTTGCCGGTGTCCTTGACGGGCGCGCCGCGGACCAGCCCGTCGGTCGGCTGCATGGAGATGGCGCGCACGAGGTTGTCGCCGATGTGCTGGGCGACCTCCATCGTCAGGGTGGTGGTGTCGCCACCGAGGACGCGGTCGACGTGCAGCGCGTTGTAGATCTCGGGCATCTCGTCGGGAGCGAACTCCACGTCGACGACAGGACCGATGACGCGCGCGACGCGGCCGGTGCCACCCGCTGCGCGCTGGGTGGTCTCTTCTGCGGTGCTGGTCATTGCGGTCACTCACTCCCTGCCGAGGCGAGCGCACTCGCGCCGCCGACGATCTCGCTGATCTCTTGGGTGATCTCGGCCTGCCGAGCCGAGTTCGCCGCTCGGGTGAGCGACTTGATGAGGTCCTCTGCGTTGTCCGTCGCAGCCTTCATGGCGCGGCGGCGGGACGCGGACTCCGACGCCGCGGACGCCAGCAGTGCGGCGTACACCCGGGTCTCCACGTACCGCGGCAGCAGCGCGTCGAGAAGAGCGTCCGGTCCGGGCTCGAACTCGTACAGCGGCAGCGGCCCGTCCGGCGGCGGTGCGTCGGACTCCTCCACGACGAGCGGCAGCACGCGGACGGCGGTGGCGCGCTGCGTCAGTGCGGAGACGTACTCGGTGAACACGATGTGGATCTCGTCGACACCGCCCTCAGCGGTGTCCTGGACGAAGGCCTCGATGAGCGTGTCCGCCGCCGCCTTGGCATCCGCGTAGGTCGGCTTCTCCGAGAAGCCGGTCCACGCCTGCTCGACCGGCCGGTTGCGGAACCGGTAGTAGCCGACGCCCTTGCGGCCGACGACGTAGCTGACCGGCTCCTTGCCCTCGCTGCGCAGCAGGTTGCCGAGCGCCTCGGCCTGCTTCACCGCGTTGGAGCTGTATCCGCCGGCGAGGCCGCGGTCGCTGGTGATGACGAGCACCGCCGCGCGCGAGGGGTTCGGGTTCTCGTTGACGAGCGGGTGGTCGATCGTGGACTGCGACGCCAGGGCGGACAGCACCCGGGTGATCTCGCGCTCGTAGGGGCGAGCGGCGCTGACGGCCTGCTGCGCCTTCGCGATGCGCGAGGCGGCGATGAGCTCCATCGCCTTGGTGATCTTCTTGGTCGACTGCACCGCCTTGATGCGGCGGCGGTAGACCCGAAGCTGGGCTCCCATGACCTAGCGCTTCTCGGGGGCCGGCTTGTAGGCGGTCACGCGCTCCTGGCCCTCGGTGCCCTTGTCCATCGGGTCGATGGGGGCCTCGTTCACGAGGGTCTTGCCGTCGCTGGTCTGGAACTGCTGCGTGAACTCGTCGACCGCCCTCTCCAGCTGCTCGATCGTGCTGTCCTCGAGCTTGCCGGTCTGCGTGATGGCGTCGTAGATGCCCTGGTGCTTGCGGCCGATGAAGTCGAGCAGCTCGCTCTCGAAACGGCGGACGTCGCCGACCGGCACGATGTCGACCTTGCCGGTGGTCCCGGCCCAGATCGACACGACCTGGCGCTCGACGGCAAACGGCGCGTACTGGCCCTGCTTGAGCAGCTCGACCAGGCGCTGTCCGCGCTCCAGCTGGGCCTTGGATGCCTTGTCGAGGTCGGAGGCGAAGGCCGAGAAGGCCTCCAGCTCGCGGTACTGCGCCAGGTCGAGGCGCAGCCGGCCCGCGACCGACTTCATGGCCTTGACCTGCGCGTTGCCACCGACGCGGGACACCGAGATGCCGACGTTGATGGCCGGGCGGACACCGGCGTTGAACAGGTCCGACTCGAGGAAGATCTGGCCGTCGGTGATGGAGATGACGTTGGTCGGGATGAACGCCGAGACGTCGTTGCCCTTGGTCTCGATGATCGGCAGCCCGGTCATCGAACCGCCGCCCAGCTCGTCGGAGAGCTTTGCGCAGCGCTCGAGCAGCCGGCTGTGCAGGTAGAAGACGTCGCCGGGGTAGGCCTCGCGGCCCGGCGGGCGGCGCAGCAGCAGCGAGATGGCGCGGTAGGCGTCGGCCTGCTTCGTGAGGTCGTCGAAGACGATGAGCACGTGCTGGCCGTTGTACATCCAGTGCTGGCCGATGGCCGAGCCGGTGTAGGGCGCGAGGTACTTGATGCCGGCGGGCTGCGAGGCCGGCGCGGCGACCACGGTGGTGTACTCGAGCGCGCCGGTCTCCTCGAGCCGACCGACCAGCTCAGCGATCGTGGACGCCTTCTGGCCGATGGCGACGTAGATGCACTTGACCTGCTTCTTCGGGTCGCCGCTCTTCCAGTTGTCGCGCTGGTTGATGATCGCGTCGAGCGCGACCGCGGTCTTGCCGGTCTGCCGGTCGCCGATGATCAGCTGGCGCTGGCCGCGGCCGATGGCCGTCATGGCGTCGACGGCCTTGAGGCCCGTCTGCAGCGGCTCGGTCACGGGCTGGCGCTGCACGACGGTGGGCGCCTGCAGCTCGAGGATGCGGCGGGCCTCGCTGACGATCTCGCCCTTGCCGTCGAGCGGGTTGCCGAGCGGGTCGACGACCCGCCCGAGGTAGCCGTCACCCACGGGGACGGACAGCACCTCGCCGGTCCGGCGGACCTCCTGGCCCTCCTCGATGCCGCTGGCGTCACCGAGGATGACGGTGCCGATCTCGCGCTCGTCGAGGTTCAGAGCCAGGCCCAGCACGCCGCCCTCGAACTGGAGCAGCTCGTTGGTCATCGTCTGCTGGAGACCCTCGACGCGGGCGATGCCGTCACCGGTCTCGATGACCCGTCCGACCCCCTCGCGGGTGGTCTCGGGCGTGTACGACGAGACGTAGCGCTCGATCGCGTCGCGGATCTCGTCCGGCCGGATGCTGAGCTCGGTCATCTTCTGTCCTCTTCTTAGGGGTTCTACGAGCTGAGGGCGCGGCGGGCCTCGGCCAGCCGGTGGCGGGTGGATCCGTCGATGACCTCGTCGCCGACCTTGACGAGGACACCTCCGACCACCTTGGGGTCGACCTCGACCTGCAACTGCACCTGACGGCCGAGCTGGGTCGACAGGCTCGCCGCGAGGCGGGAGCGCTGTGCGTCGTCGAGGGGTACGGCGGTGACGACTGTGGCGAGGGTGCGCGAGCGCACGTCGGCGGCCAGGCCCGCCATGTCTGCGAGGGCGTCCTCGATGGTGCGGCCACGCGGCTCGAGCACGGCCGCGGAGATCAGCCGGCGCGTGGTGCTGTGCGCCTTCCCCTCGAGCAGCCCGTCCAGCAGGGCTGTCTTGCGGTCGTCGTCGAGGCCGCGGTCGGTAAGGACCGCTCGCAGCTCGGGCTCGCGCGCGAGCGTGCGCTCGAAGCGGAACACCTGCTCCTCGACGGTGTCGAGGCTGCCATCGGCGTCCGATACCAGCAGCAGGGCCGTGACGCCCAGCACCTCGATGCCGTCCACGAGATCCCGAGCGCGGCTCCACCGCTCGGCGGCGACGGCCTTCACCAGCCGCAGCGCGCCCGGGTCGAGCTGGTCGCCCAGCAGCGCGTCGAGCAACGACTCCTTGGCGGCCTGGGCCACCGTGGGGTCGCCGAGCGTGCGACGCAGCGAGGTCTCCCGGTCGAGCAGGCGCACGACCGAGAGCAGGCCCTCACCGAGCGCACCGAGGTCGCCGCCCTCGCCCCGAAGGACCGTGAGCTGCTCCCTGGACGCCCTGAGGGCATCGCGGCTGGCTCCCTGCATCAGGTAGCGCTCCCGGCGCTCTGCTGCTGCTCGAGGTCGGCGAGGAACCGGTCGACGACGCGGCGCTGCCGCTCCTCGTCCGCCAGCGACTCACCGACGACCCGCTCGGCCAGCTCGACCGCGAGGCGGCCGATCTCGCCGCGCAGCTGCACGACCACCTGCTGGCGTTCCGCGGCGAGCTGCTCCTCGCCGCGGGCCGTGATCCGCGCAGCGGCCTCCCGCGCCTCGGCGGTCAGCTGGTCGACGGTCTGCTTGCCCTGCTCCCGTGCCTCGTCGCGGATCCGCGCGGCTTCGGCGCGTGCCTCAGCGAGCTGTGCGGTGTACTGCGCGAGAGCAGCCGCCGCCTCCGCCTGGGCGTCCTCGGCCCGCTTGATCCCGCCCTCGATGGCGTCCACGCGCGCGGCGTAGGCCTTCTCGAACATCGGGAAGACGGTCCTGCGGAGCAGCAGGAACAGCAGCACGAAGGCGATCGTGCCGACGATGAGCTCGGCGGTCTTAGGGACGAGGGGGTTGAAGTCCTCTTCCGCTGCGAGCACTGCCGCGGTGGCGGCAAGTGACATCACGACGGCCTACTTGAGGGCGAAGGCGAGGCCGATGCCGATGATGGCGAGGGCCTCAGCGAGGGCGAAGCCGAGGATGGCGATGCTCTGCAGCATGCCGCGCGACTCGGGCTGGCGAGCGACACCGCTGATGTAGGCGGCGAAGATCAGACCGATGCCGACACCCGGACCGATGGCGGCGAGGCCGTAACCGATCATGTTCAGGCTGCCGTTGATCGTTCCATCCATTGCGAGGTTCCCTTTCAGGGGTGCTAGTGGTGCGGGAGCGTGCGGAGACGAGCTGAGGAGCTCGTCAGTGTTCGTCTGCCAGGGCGCCGCCGATGTACAGGGCGGTGAGAAGGGTGAAGACGTAAGCCTGCAGCAGCTGCACGAACGCCTCGAATCCGGTGAGGATGATGCTGCCGAGCAGGGAGACCGCGCCCGCGGGGATGCCCACCGCGGCATTGCCGTAGTCCTTCACGAGGAACTCGCCGCCGACGATGAACAGCACGAGCACGAGGTGCCCGGCGAACATGTTGAACGTGAGTCGCAGCATGAGCGTCACGGGGCGCACGATGACCGTCGAGAAGAACTCGATGGGTGCCAGCAGGAAGTACACCGCGAAGGGGATCCCCGGCGGGAACATCATGTCCCGGAAGTAGCCCCACGCGCCGTGCCGCTTGATCCCGAGGTACATGAAGATCGCCCACGAGAAGATGGCCAGCACGAGCGGGAACGCGATGTGCGACGTCGCGGGGATCTGCAGGAACGGGATGATGCCGGCGATGTTGTTGAGCGCGACGAAGCTGAACAGGGTCGCGAGGTAAGGCGCGAACTTCAGGCCGTGGTGGCCGATCGCGTCGAGCGCGACGTCGTTGCGGATGAACCCGTAGAGGCTCTCCCCGGCGAACTGCAGCCGTCCCGGCACGATCCGCGGGTTGCGGGACGAGGCGTAGTAGAAGACGAAGCAGACGACCGTCATGAGCATGACGATGAGGATCGGCTTGGTGAACCAGCCGTCGTGGCTGAACAGACCTGGGAAGTCGAAGTCGTTCGGGCCGGGGCTCTCGAAGGTGTGCTTGCCGCCCTCGGCGGAACCCTCGACGGCACGGCCGAGCACAGCGGCGCTCGAGGCGGCGGC
>JBHEMB010000044.1:0-3360 GCA_046262855.1 Mycobacteriales bacterium
CGATCGGCACCGAGCTCAACCTGGTCCGCCGACTGGCCGACGCGCACCCGGACAAGACGATCGTGTTCCTCGAGAAGACCGTCTGCTTCTGCTCGACCATGAACCGCATCGACTTGCCGCACCTGGTGTGGGCCCTCGAGGAGCTCGTCGCGGGCCGGGTGCCGAACCAGATCACGGTCGAGCCGGAGACGGCCCGCTTCGCACGCACGGCCCTCGACCAGATGCTCGCCCTACCCTAGAGACGTGACCGAGCAGACCCAGGGCAAGGGCCGACCCACCCCGAAGCGCAACCAGAAGGCGCGCGGACCCGTGGCGCCGCCGCCCACCAACCGCCGCGCGGCGGCGAAGGCCCTGCGCGCCAAGCAGGCCGAGCAGCGGCAGGCCATCCGGGTCGGCTCGAAGGCCGGCGACGAGCGGATGTTTTTGGCCCGCGACCGCGGCCCGGTCCGCGCCTACGTCCGTGACCTCGTGGACAGCCAGCGCTCGTTGGGCCCGTTCCTGCTGCCGTACATGGTGTTCGACGTCGCGATCAGCTTCGTCGGCAACGCAGCTCTCAACTCCGCCGCGTTCCTGTCGTTGCTCGGGGTCATCGTCATCGTCGGGCTGGACCTGACGCGGCTCGGCCGGCTCATCACCAAGGGCCTCAAGGAGCGCTTCCCGGACGAGCGCCGCCGACCGCATGTCTTCTACGGACTGCAGCGCACGACCCTCATCCGGCGCTGGCGCACACCCCCGGCCCGGGTGGCCGTAGGCACTGACGTCTAAGGTCGGCTGATGGACTACCGGCGACTCGGACGCAGTGGGCTCAAGGTCAGCGAGATCAGCTACGGCAACTGGCTGACGCACGGGTCGCAAGTCGAGGCCGACGCCGCGCACACCTGCGTGAAGGAGGCGCTCGAGGTCGGCATTACGACCTTCGACACGGCAGACGTGTACGCCGGGACGCGTGCGGAGACCGTCCTCGGCGAGGCCCTCCAGGGCGTCAAGCGATCGTCGTACGAGCTCTTCACGAAGCTGTACTGGCCGACAGGTGCCGGCGTGAACGAGCGCGGGCTGTCGCGCAAGCACATCATCGAGGCCTGCGAGGCGTCGCTGCGGCGACTGCAGACCGACCACATCGACCTCTACCAGGCCCACCGGTTCGACTACGAGACGCCGCTCGAGGAGACACTGCGGGCCTTCGACGACCTGGTCCGCGCCGGCAAGGTCATCTACGTCGGCGTCTCCGAGTGGAAGGCGTCGGAGATCGCCGAGGCGCTGCGGATCGCGGACGACCTGGGGCTCGACCGGATCGTGTCCAACCAGCCGCAGTACTCCGCGCTCTACCGGGTCATCGAGGCGGAGGTCGTCCCGCGGTGCGCTGAGGAGGGCGTCAGCCAGATCGTCTGGTCGCCGATCGCGCAGGGCGTCCTCACCGGGAAGTACCTGCCGGGCGCGCCGCTGCCGGAGGGCACCCGCGCGACCGATGAGCAGGGCGGCGCCACCATGATCAAGCGGCTGCTCGACGACCGGATCCTCACCGCCGTACAGGGCCTGAAGCCGCTCGCGCAGGAAGCCGGGATCTCGATGGCTCAGCTCGCCGTCGGCTGGGTGCTGTGCAACAACAACGTCGCGTCGGCCATCGTGGGGGCCACGCGGCCCGAGCAGGTGCGGGACAACGCCGCCGCCAAGCGGCTCCCGGACGACCTGAAGAAGGCCGTCGACGAGGTGCTCGCCGACGTGGTGCTGTCGGATCCCAGCCTCACCGTCAGCCCGCCTCGACGGCCCTGACGTCCTCAGAAGTGACTGAGACACAGGCTCAGGTCTGAGGACGCAAGGTTAGGGGGCTTCGAGGCTCATCGGGCCGTAGGTCTTGTGGTCCCCGTCGTAGAGCGACACCGCTGAGATGCCCGCAGCCAGCAGCTCACGCCAGACCTCGCCGACCCACGACTCCGCATCGGACTGGGTGGGGAAGTCCGGCTGCACCGGAGCCTCCGGCCCGGCCTCGACCGGCGAGCCGTCAGGACCCTCGTAGCGCCACGTCCATGTCATGGCTGGCAGGCTAGACCGCGTGCGGATCACAGTGCTCGGGAGCGGGGCAGCGGACGGGTGGCCCAACCCGTGGTGCCCGTGCGCGTCGTGCGCGGCCGCCCTCCACCAGGGGGTGGTCCGGGGCCAGACCTGTGTGGTCGTCGACGACCGCCTCCTCATCGACGTGGGGCCGACCGTCGGACTGAGCGCGGCACAGGCCGGCGTCAGCCTGAGCGACGTGGACACGGTGCTGGTCACGCATCGGCACGTCGACCACCACTTCAGCCAGGCCTGGGTCTGGCGGTACTGGGCGCGTGACTCGCGCGGGCTGACCGTCGTCGCGCCCCCTCTCGTGCTGGCGGCCGCGAAGCCGCACCTGGATGCGTGCGTCACGCTGGCGGTCCGACCCGGCGACACGCACGAGGTCAACGGCTACGTCATCCGAATGGTCGACGCGAACCACCCCGACGATGCGGTGCTCTACGACGTCACGGGGCCGGACGGTGCCCGGCTGCTCTACGGCACGGATACCGGGGAGCTGCCCCAGGAGACGGTAGAAGCCTTGCACAGCAGGGCTTTTGACGTCGTACTGCTCGAGCTCGCCGGCACGCCGATCGCCTCTCACCTGACCCTGGACACGTGGCCGGGGCAGGTCGCGCGGCTGCGTGAGGTCGGGGCGGTCACCGACGCCACCGACGTCGTGGCCATCCACGTCGGCCACGACAACCCAGCACCCGACGAGCTCGACCGCCGGCTCGCCGCCCTGGGCTCCCGTGCGGCGAGGGACGGGGACGTCATCGACACAGCCCGGGGTCGCACGGTCCTGGTCCTGGGCGGCCAGAGCAGCGGCAAGTCCGCGTTCGCGGAGAGCCTGTTGGGGCCGGACGTGCGCTACGTCGCCACCGCTCCCCCTCGCGACGACGAGGACTGGGTACGACGGGTCGCGGCCCACGTCGACCGGCGACCCGCGACGTGGCGGACCGTCGAGACCGGAGACGTCGCCGGCGTCCTCCGCGAGGCGACCGGCCAGGTCCTCGTCGACGACCTCGGCCTGTGGCTGACCCGCGTGCTGGATGACCACTGGGAGTCGCCGGACGCCCGGGCGGTCTTCGACGATGCGCTGGCGCAGCTGGTCGAGGCGTGGCGGACGACCCGCGCCCACGTGGTGCTCGTCGCACCGGAGGTGGGGTCCGGGGTGGTCCCCGCGACCACCAGCGGACGCCTGTTCGCCGACCTGCTCGGACGGGCGGCGACAACGCTGGCGGGATGCTCGGACGAGGTGCACCAGGTCGTCGCGGGCCAGGCCCGGAGGCTGCGGTGAGCCGCCTCGCGGACGAGCTGCGCAGGGTG
>JBHEMB010000045.1:0-4528 GCA_046262855.1 Mycobacteriales bacterium
TAACCAGCGACGACCACGTCCGCCGTACGCGCGTGCTTGACCTTGAACATCACGCGCTTGTCCTGCTGGTAGGTCTGCTGCCTCGGCTTGGCGATGACGCCGTCCAGCCCCGCCCCCTCGAAGACGTTGAACCACTCGAGAGCCACGGCAGGGTCGTCAGAGACCGGTGTCAGGTGCACCGGTGGCGAGGCGTTCGCGAGCGCCCCCTCGAGCAGCGCGCGCCTCTCGAACTGGGGCAGCTTCGTGAGGTCGTCGTCGCCGAGCGCCAGCAGGTCGAAGGCGATGAAGCTGGCGGGTGTCGACTCAGCCAGCATCCGCACCCGGCTGTCGCCAGGGTGGATGCGCTGCAACAGGTTCACGAAGTCGAGGACCTTGCCGGCGATGATGACGATCTCGCCGTCGACGACGCAGCGCTCGGGGAGGTTGGCCTTCACAGCTTCGACGACCTCGGGGAAGTAGCGGGTGAGCGGCCGCTCGTTGCGCGACCCGAGCTCGACCTCGTCCCCGTCGCGGAAGACGATGCAGCGGAAACCGTCCCACTTGGGCTCGTAGATGAAATCGCCCACCGGCAGCTCCGGCACCGACTTGGCGAGCATCGGCTTCACGGGTGGCAGGACCGGCAGTCGCATGAGGGTCAACCTAGTGGCCGACCCGAGTGCGCGTGGGGTCGACGAAGCAGAAGTACCTCGTCACTTATCCGGCCAGGTGTCCCCAGGTCGCAGCGAGCTCGTCCCAGGTGCCCTGGGCGGCGATCGCGCCGTCCTCGAGCACCACGACCTTGTCCGCCTGGCGGAGGGCCGCTCGCTTTGAGGTGGCACCCACGACGGTCGCGCCGCGTCGCCGGAGTGCCCGCCAGAGCTCCACCTCGGTATGAGCGTCCAGCGCACTCGACACGTCGTCTGCGACGAGCAGCTCGGCACCAGTAGCCAAGGCACGGGCAAGGGCCAGGCGCTGCACCTGCCCTCCGGACAAGCGGACGCCGCGATGGCCGACAAGTGACGACGGGCCGCCGGCCCGTTGCACATCGAGCGTCAGCCGGGCGTCATCGACAGCGTCCGCTACCTGGCGAAGGTGGTCGAGCCGGACGTTGTCGGCGAACGTGCCGGACAGCACGCGAGGCAGCTGGCCGACGTAGCAGACCTGGCCTGGGCGGAGGAACACCTCCGGATCGACCACCTCCTCGCCGTTCCACGTCAGGCTCCCGCTGTGGTCGACGAGGCCGGCAAGAGCGGCCAGCAGGCTGGACTTGCCGGACCCCACTTGCCCGAGCAGCAGGACCAGCTCCCCGGCCTCCACGACCAGGTCGACGTCCTCGACACCCAGGGTGCCGTCGTCGTGGACCGCGGTCAGGCCGTGGAGCTCCAACCGGCGAAGCGGGTCCGCCGACGCCACGGGCGGCTCAGGAGCGACGCCATGGACGAGGTCGACGCCCGGCGGGAGGTCCATAAGGTCCGCGCCGCCCGCCAACCGGCAGGTCGCCTGCTGCCAGGCCCGGACACCCCGGGCCTCGACGATGACTGCGCCGGAGACCCGGCCGAACCACTCGAAGCCGTTCACGGCAGTCGTGACCAGCAGCGTCGTCGCGAGGCTCCAACCGTCCAGCAGGTAGGCCAGCCAGGCGACCACCACGCCGGTCTTCACCAGCAGGACAGGCACGCCGTCGAGGATCGCCTGGACGCGGTGCTCGAAGACGGCCGCCTCGACCCTGCCGCTGTCGACGTCCTGCAGGTGGCGGTGGACGGCGGGAGTTGCTGCCGCCAGCTTGACGGTGCGGGCGGAGTCGAGGGCGGACACGAGGGCCCGGCCGAACTGTGCCCGGGCGGCGGAGGATGCCGCCACGGAGCGCCCCGCGATGGGTGAGCCGAGGCGCGACGCGGTCGCCGAGACGACCATGACGGCCGCGAGGACGGCGCCCGCCAGTGCGTCCTGCGCGGCGATCGCGGTCACGACCGCGATGAGGATGCCGTTCACGAAGTCGACCCACCGGTCGCCGTAGCGGGCGAAGCGGTCGGCGTCCATGGCGCGCGCGACGACCTCGCCCGGCGGGGTGCGTGCGAGGCGGCGCTGCGCCGTCTGACCGCGCAGCACCGCGAGCCGGACGCGGAGCATGGTCGCTACCCACCATCGCGGGTAGAGCCGCGTCGCCCACGACAGCAGGACAGGCCCCACCAGGAGGCTGGCCGTGAGCCAGGCTCCCGACGTCCACGGCGCGCGGCCCTCGCCCAGGTCCTCGACCAGGTGGCCCCAGGCGAGTCCGGTCAGGGCGCCAAAGGCCCCCAGGACCGCCGACGCGAGGAACAAGCCGGCAGCCAGCAGGCCCCACTGGGGGTGGATGCGCAGCAGCTGCCAGGTGCCTCGCGCCAGCCCGGGGCCGGAGCCGGGGTCGGGAAGCGCGCGGGGCGCACCCGTCCGTCTGGGGCTCCCCAGCGGCGAGGGGTGGTCGGCGGTCAGGGCATGAGAGTCCTCCGCGGCCGCGAGCAGGCTCCGGAAGGCTCCCTCGGTCCGCGCCAGGTCGGCGCGACGACCCTGCTGGACCACGCGCCCGGCATCCAGCACCAGGACCGAGTGCGCGCGAGCCGTCGTGGACAACCGGTGGGCGACGACGACACCGGTGCGCTCGGCGAGCAGGGCGTCCGCCGCGTGCACGACGCGAGCCTCGGTGACCGGGTCCATCCGCGCGGTTGCCTCGTCGAGCACGACGACGCGAACGTCCCGGACGAGCAGTCGCGCGAACGCCACCAGCTGCTCCTCACCCGCAGACAGCGTCGTGCCGCCAGGGCCGAGCAGCGTGTCGAGGCCGTCGGGCAGACCCGCCACCCAGTCCTCGAGCTCCAGGGTGGCGACTGCCTCGACGACCGCTGCGCGAGGGCGGTCGGTGAACAGCGTGACGTTCTCCGCCAGGGTGCCGGCCAGGATCTCGGTGCGCTGCGTCACGACACCGACGACCGACCGGAGCTGCTGCAGGTCGATGTCGAGCACGTCGACGCCGTTGAGCAGGACGGTGCCGGGCGGCGCGTCCATGGCGCGCGACAGCAGAGCAGCGAGCGTCGACTTGCCGCTGCCGGTGCGCCCGACGAGGGCGACCGTGCGGCCCGCGGGGATCTCCAGGTCGATGTCGTGCAAGGAGAAGGTCCCGTGCGGATACGAGTAGGACAGGTCGCGGACCGACACCGTGAGCGGTCCGGGCGGCACCGGGCACCCGCCGGCGGGCTCCGGCTGCACCGCCAGCAGCTGGCGCAGCCGTTCGAGGGCACCGAGACCCTGCTGGAGGTCGGGGAGGTGCCGACCCACCTGATCGACCTGGCCGACGAACGCGCTGGTGACGAGGAACAGCGTGACGAGGGAGGCGGTGGACAGGTGGCCGGCCGACACCAGGGCTGCCCCGGAGACGGTGGCTCCCGCGAGCAGGGCGTGCAACAGCAGGCTCGACCGGCGGGACAGCTGGCTGGCCGTCTGGCAGGTCGCGGCGACCCGACGCTGCACCTCCGCGGAGAGCTCAGCGCACCGCCGTACGAGGTAGGCCTGACCCAGGCTGGACCTCAGGTCGTCGCGCGCCGCGATGCCCTCCTCGAGGACGGCGGCGTGGTCGGTCCAGGCGATCTCCTCGGCGAGCTTGCGCTCCTTCACGACGTCTGCCAACGGCCGGACCGCGGCGTAGACGAGCACGGCGACGACAGGGAAGAGGAACCACGCCGGCCACCAGGTGAGTCCTCCGACGACCCACATCGGAAGGGCCCGCAGGACGGTCCGCGCGAGGTCCCACCCCATCCGCCGGAGCAGCGTGCCCAGCTCGTGGGTGTCGTCGTCGACCCGATCGAGCACCTCGCCTACGGCGGTCTCGCTGAGCGCGGCCAACGGCTGGTGCAGCGCCGCCGCGAGCAGGTCGGCGCGCAGCTGTCCCTCTGCGCGGTCGACCACGGAGGCCCAGACCGTCCGCCCCGCAGCGTCGAGGAGCGCGCCCCCGACCAGGCACAGCGCGAGCAGCCCCACCAGCCCCCCGGAGGGGTGCTCCGCCAGGTGCCCGGAGACGAAGGTGCCCGCCGACTCCCCGACGGCAGCGATGGCGGCACCGACAAGCGCCCACGCGGTGAACGGCCCGCGCAGGCGCTGCCAGCCGAGCACCCGGCCCGGTGGGACTGACGGTGTCGGCGACGTATCCGGTGGGGTCGCCACCGAGGTCGCGGTCATCGTCAGCGAACGTAGACGCTGCCCCGCCTGTCGTCGCCCGAGTTTTGCTGTGGGCGGAGATCCAGGTCAGATCCTGCCGAGCTTCTGCCCCGGTCGGAGGTACACCACCCAGGTGAGCACGAGGCAGACCGCGTAGAAGGCGATGAAGGCCATGTACGCCCCGTCGGCCTTGCCGGAGGAGATGAAGCTCTGCCGGAAGGCGACGTTGACCAGCACACCGCCGAAGGCACCGATGGCCCCGGCGAGCCCGATCAGCGCGCTGGACAGCCGGCGGGCCTCGTCGAGCGACGACGTCCGCTTCTTGAAGATCGCCGGGATCATCTTGTACGTGGACCCGTTG
>JBHEMB010000046.1:0-4522 GCA_046262855.1 Mycobacteriales bacterium
GTTCTTCGACCGCGAGTGGATCACCTACGTCAAGGGACCGTTCGTCGTCGACGGGCAGCGGGTGCCGTACGTGACGCTCGTCCGTGGGGGCACTGTGACCAAGACCCTCGAGCTGCTGTCGACCGACGGGCTCTCCTACCTCACGCCGACCGACCCGAACCTCGACGTGTCGCAATCGGGGGCGGAGATCCGGCCCTTCTCGATCCCGGTCGTGAAGAACCCGGATGCCGACCACTGGCAGCCGAACCCCGGGACGTTCACGGTGCCGCTGTCCGGCGGCGGCGTGCTGCTGCTGAACAACAGCGAGGACGACCTGGGCGCCGACGCCGCCCTGCTCAACCCCACCACCTTGAAGTGGGAGCGGGTGCGCTTGCCGTTCCGCCCGACCGGCACGGTGCGGCAGGACTCCCGCGGCTGGCTCACGATGGTGACGCGGAAGGGCAACGAGCTGACCTTGGAGCTGTCCCCGAACGGCGGTCGCAGCTGGCAGCAGACCAGCCTCGTGCTGCCGCCGGCGGTGACGAAGATCGAGGGCCGCGGCGACTTCATCGACGTCAAGGTCAACGGCAAGCTCGGCCAAGCCGTGGTGTCGACCCGCGTGGACAACAAGGCTGGCCGAGGTCAGGACCTCGTCTGGCGGGTCGATGTCTCGAAGCCGACGCCCAAGGTCATGAAGGTCTACGCCGTCGGCCTGGGCAACGCGCCCACCGCGATCGGGCTGGTCGCGGGTGCTGCCGCTGACCGGTTCGACTTCCCGAGCGTGGCGCTGCTGCCGGACGGGCGCATCGCCGCGTCCTTCCAGGACGCCACGACGCCGCGCAACATCCCGGTGCCGGGCGTCCCGACGAGCGGCCAGTTCCTCAACCCGAAGGGCGGGCACAACCCGGCGCTGGCCATCCTCGACTGACGGCTCGCGAGGTTTCGTGGGAGATTCCGGGCATGGCTCAGGGACACCTCGACAGGTTGAGCAGCGTCGACGCCGGCTTCCTGCACATGGAGGAGGGCGGCGCGCACATGCACATCGGTGCGCTCGGGATCTTCGCCGGGCCGCCACCCTCGGTCGAGGCGTTCCGCGCGCACATCGACGCGCGGCTGCCCCGGCTGCCGCGGTACCGGCAGCGGGTGCAGCAGATGCCGCTCGGCAGCGGGCGACCGGTGTGGGTGGAGGACGAGCACTTCCGGCTGGACTACCACGTCCGGCACACCGCGCTGCCCGCGCCGGGCGGACAGCGCGAGCTGCTCAGCCTCGTCGACCGCGTCATCGGGCAGCGGCTCGACCGCACGAAGCCGTTGTGGGAGATGTGGCTGGTCGAGGGGCTCGACGGCGACCGCTGGGCGCTGATCGCGAAGACGCACCACGCGATGGTCGACGGCGTCAGCGGCGTCGACCTGATGTCGGTGCTGTTCGACCTGACGCCGGACGTGCAGGACGAGCCGCCGCCGGCCTGGTCGCCGAAGCCGACGCCAGGTGCTGTCGAGCTGCTCGCCACCGGCGCGGTCGGCCTGGTGCGCAACGTCGCTGAGATCTCCACCAAGAGCGTTTCCCTGGCGCTGCACCCGCAGGACGCGGTACGGACCACCGTCGACAAGGTGAGCGCCCTCGTCGATGCCGTGCGGCCGCTAATCTCCGCGGCCCCGAAGACGCCGTTCAACAACAAGCCCGGCCCGCACCGTCGAGTCGCGCTCGTCGACACGGCCCTGGCGGACTACAAGGCCGTGAAGTCGGTCGCCGGCGGCGCGACCGTGAACGACGTGGTGCTCGCCGCCGTCGCCGGGGCGCTCGGCCGCTTCCTCGCCGATCGCGGCATCGACACCGGAGGGCTCTCGCTGCGGGCCTGTGTCCCGGTCTCCCTGCGGCCCGACTCGAAGCGCGGTGCCCTCGGCAACGAGATCGCCATCATGAACGCCCCTCTGCCGGTTGGCACCGCGGACCCGCGCGAACGGCTGGCAGCCGTGCACGCAGCGATGGACAGCCTGAAGAGCTCCAAGCAGGCCGAGGGCGCCAAGGTGCTCACCTCCTTGGAGAACGCGCTGCCACCGGCGATCCTGGCGCGGGCCTCGCGGCTCGGCTTCTCCTCACGGCTGTACAACCTGCTCGTCACGAACGTCCCGGGGCCGCAGCTCCCCATCTACATGCTCGGTCGGCAGCTCGAGGAGCTCGTGCCACTGGCCTTCCTCGCGCCCGAGCACCAGCTCGCCATCGGGATCATGAGCTACCACGGGCACGTGACCTACGGGCTGATCGCCGACGCCGATGCCATCCCGGACCTGGACGTGCTCGCCAAGCATCTCCAGGAGTCACTGTCCGAGCTGGTCGCCCTCGCTGCCTCCTGACTCCCCGCCCCGCACTTCACTGCTCCCGTTCCGGCCTCGCTGGTGGTACCAGGGCCTTCCCACGCTCGGGCGTGTCACCAGTGGACGCCTTTGAGGACGTGGGCGAGCGCCAGCTGCTCGCCCGACAGCCGGGGGTCCTCCTCGGGCACCCCCTGCTTGGTGCCCTTGGCCGCGGTCGAGTCCGGGAACGCCTGGTAGGCGAGGTGAAGCACCTGGTCGACGAGCTTCGGTGCGATCGCGTAGAGCACCTCTGCCGTGGTCCCCAGCCGGGTGTTGATGCTCTTGGGGCGTGAGCGGATCGCCTCGCACACCATCTCCCCGGCCTCCTTCGGCGAGATCGCGGGGAAGGCGTCGTACATCTTGGTCGGCGCGATCATCGGCGTCCGGACGAGCGGCATGTGGATCGTCGTGAACGTGACGCCCTTGCCCAGCGTCTCCGCCGCCGCGATTCGCGAGTACGCGTCGAGCGCGGCCTTCGAGGCGACGTACGCCGAGAAGCGCGGCGCGCCGGTCTGCACACCGATGGAGGAGACGTTGATGACATGGCCGAAGCGCTGCCCGACCATCGACGGGAGCAACCCGGTGATGAGGCGGACCGCGCCGAAGTAGTTCAGCTGCATCGTCCGCTCGAGGTCGTGGAAGCGGTCGTACGAGAGCTTGATCGAGCGCCGGATCGACCGGCCGGCGTTGTTGACGAGGAAGTCCACGCCGCCGTGGGCTGCCAGCACGTCCTTCACCAGCTGGTCGATGGCGTCGAGGTCGGACAGGTCGCAGGTGTGGACGTGACAGGTGCCGCCGGTCCCCTGGATCTGCTGCTGGACCTCGAGCAGCTTGTCCAGGGAGCGAGCGACGATGATCGGGATGCCGCCGGCCGCGGCGATCTGCCGCGCGGACTCGGCTCCGATGCCGGAGGAGCCGCCGGTGATGAGGACTCGCTTGCCGCGGACCGCAGCCGCGAGCGACCGGTCCTTGTGGAGGTCCGGGTCAAGGGTGCGCTCCCAGTAGTCCCAGAGCTTGGCTGCGTAGGACTCCAGGGGTGGCACCTCGATGCCGGTCCCGGCGAGCGCTCGCTCGGTGTCACGGGTGTCGAACTGCGGCACCAGCGCCATGTGCCCGATGACCTCTTCTGGGATGCCCCAGTCAGCGAGCAGCTCGCGCCGGGCGCTGCGCAGCTGGGGAAGCTTCATCAGCATCGACAGCGTGCCCTTCGGCAGCATGTCGAGCAGCTTGGAGTCGATGCGCAGCCCGAGCTGCGGTGCGTGCCCGGCGCGGGCGAACGCGTTGAGCGCCTCCCCGACCCGGATGCCGCGCGGGTCGGTGAGGTGGAAGGCCTGCCCATCGAGGCCCGGCTGGTGGGCGATGTGGTCGAGGGCGGCGGCGACGAAGTCGACGGGGACGATGTTCGTCCAGCCGAGCTCGGGACCGATCAGCGGCACCCATTCCGGCAGCAGGTGCCGGACGCGCTTGATGGCGGTGAAGAAGTAGTAGGGCCCGTCGATCTTGTCCATCTCGCCGGTGCGGCTGTCGCCGACCACGACCCCCGGCCGGTAGACGCGCCAGGGCACGTCCGCCGTACGCGCGATCTGCTCGGACTCGAACTTGGTCCGGTGGTAGGCGCTCGGCAGCTTCTGGCCCTGGTCGAAGTAGTCCTCACGGAAGATGCCCTTGTGCTCGCCGGCCACCGCGACGCTGGAGACGTGGTGGAGGGTGCCGCCGAGCGCGTTCGCGAGGTCCACCGCATGCCGGGTGCCGGCCACGTTGGCGGCGTCGTTGTCGGCTTCGCTCGCGGTCATGTCGTAGAGCGCTGCCAGGTGGTAGAAGTGCTCGATGCCTTTCAGCGCAGCGGGATCCACGCCGAGCAGCGGCTGTGACAGGTCACCGACCACCGGTTTCACGCGGTCGGTCGGCCACAGCGCCCGCACCTTCTCGACCGACTGCTCCCGGGCCAGGACGTAGATGTCGCCCTCGCGATCGAGCAGCTTCTCGACCAGACGCTTGCCGATGAACCCGGTCGCACCGGTGACGAAGTAGGCCATGCCGGATTCCTACACCCTGCCGAGGGACCTCAGGGCAGCGCGACGAACTGTCCGAGGAACGATCGCGCGCTGGGGGTGTCCAGCCGGTAGTCGACGTTCGTGGAGCGGCACACGGCATCGCCGGTGATCGTGGTCGCGGCCAACACGTTGGA